>DASUJJ010000193.1:0-3025 GCA_036279335.1 Dyella sp. | reverse complement strand
CAGCCGCGCGCCGCAGGTGGCGCTGGCCACGCTGGGCGCCTGGGCGATCGTGCTCACCCTGTCGGGCAGCTTCGGCCAGCTGCTGGACTACACCACGGTGGGCGAGTGGCTGGCGCATGCGTTCGGCATCGCCACGCTGTTTTGGTATCGCCGCCGCCTCGCCCACGAGCCGTCGCCGTACCGCGTGCCGTTCTACCCGGTGCTACCGCTGGTGTTCGTGGTGACGGTGCTTGGCGTGATCATCGCCACGTCCATCCACGCCCCGCGCGACGCGGGCATGAGCCTGCTGATCATCGCGCTGGGCGTGCCCGCCTACTACGGCTGGCGCTGGCTGGAGCGGCAGGCAGCGGGCTGATTTCGCCGACGATCTGCTCGCGTTAGGCTCGGCGTACCGCGAATGCCCGGCACGGGGCCGGCGCAGCGGATGGTCGGGTTCAAGGGGGTGTCATGGGGAGTGTCTTCGGAGCGCTGGCGGGCATGAGCCTGCTGGCTATCTTGCTGGTGGTCGTGGTTGGCATCGCCATCGCTGCGTTGCTGCTGATGGTGTCGTTCCGCCTGGTGGTCGGCTACATGCCGTCTTTCCTGCGCGCGATGGGCGCGGTGGTGCTCACGGCGATCGCATCGGCGGTGGCGCTCGGCCTTGCCCAGGTGCTGCTCGGCGGTGGCCGGCTGCTCGCCTTCGTGGTGCAGTTCCTGCTGGGTGCGGCCATGGTCAACTGGCTGCTGCTGGCCGAAAACGGTCTGCGTATCGGCTACGGCAAGGCGTGCCTGGTGCAGCTGGTCTACCTGGTGATGGAGATCGTCATCGGCGTGGTGCTGGCGATTGCCGTGGCGGTGCTGTTTGGCGCAGCGGTGATGTCGATGCATCACTGACGCCGCTGGGCGCGCTCAGGCGAGGCTGGTGGCGATGCCGAAGGCAATCGCCATCACCGCGGCCACGGCGAGACACGCGCTGGCAGGGCGGATGCGGCGCGCGTCCACGCGCGGGATCAGCCGCCACAGCAGCGCCACGCCAAGCAGCATGTCCACCACCAGCACGCCGCGCAGCGTGTTGCTGGCCAGCAGCGCACCGTAGGGCGGGCGCACGTGGCCCTCGCGCACGGCCACCGCGCCGACCATCGCCATGCCGGCCATGGTCCACAGCAGGGTCGCGAGGTACACGCGGTTGAACACCACGCCGGCGCGCTCGTTCCAGCGCAGCAGCGGCCAGGCGATCAGTGAAAAGAACAACGCGAAGATCGAGCTGTACAGCACCCACCACAGAAGGGTGCTGAGCAGGGTAAGCAAGGTGGTCATGCGGAAGCCTTGAAGCCGAGTCGGCGCAGCAGTTTTTCCATCAGCCACGCCGGGCCGATCAGCAGGTAGGAGAGATCGGTGAGAAAGCTCGGCCGGCGCCCTTCGAACTTGTGCCCGATGAACTGGCCGATCCATGCCACCACGAACACGATAAGCGCCAGCCAGCGCAGATCGACCGCGCCGAGCCGGTTGAACAGGAAGCCGGTGAGCAGCGCCAGCATGGCGAACGCCAGCAGCAGCGCACCGCCGAGCCGGTGCGAGCGCTTCCAGTACCAGGCGAACGCCAGGAACATCGCCAGCACCGCCCACGCGCCCGGCTGCAGGAAGCGCGCCGGCACCGGGATTGTCCACAGCAGTGCGATCACGCTCCACACGATCGGCGGCACGCACAGCCAGTGCAGGCGCTGGTTGATCGGGTTCTGGTGATCGGCGCTGTAGCTGTCCAGCCAGTCCTGCATGGTGCGCATGGCGTGGTCTCCGTGGGCCATCGGCTCAGGCGAGGGTGATGCCGGCCAGCCGCTGCAGGGCCTCGGCGTACTTCGCCTCGGTGCCGGCGATCACCTCGGCCGGAATGCGCGGGCCGGGCGGCGTCTTGGTCCAGCCGATCGACTCCAGGTAGTCGCGCACGAACTGCTTGTCGTAGCTGGGCGGGCTGATGCCCACCTGGTACTGGTCGGCCGGCCAGTAGCGCGAGGAGTCGGGGGTGAGCATCTCGTCCATCACGTACAGCGTGCCGTCCTCGTCGGTGCCGAACTCCAGCTTGGTGTCGGCCAAGATGATGCCCCGCTCGGCGGCAAACGCGGCGGCCCAGCGGTAGATCGCCAGCGTGGCGTCGCGCACCTTTTCCGCCAGTTCGCGGCCGGCCACGTTCACCACCGCGTCGAAGCTGACGTTCTCGTCGTGGTCGCCCACCGCGGCCTTGGTCGACGGGGTGAAGATCGGCTCGGGCAGCTGCTGCGCCTGCTTCAGTCCCGCCGGCAGCGCGATGCCGCACACGGCGCCGGTGCGCTGGTAATCCTTCCACCCGGAGCCGATCAGGTAGCCGCGGGCGATCGCTTCCACCGGCACCGGCTTGAGCCGCCGCGCCACCACGGCGCGCCTCGCGTACAGCGCCAGGTCGGTGCCCGGCGGCAGCACGTCGGCCAGCGGCACGTCGAGCAGGTGGTTGGGCACCATGTGGGCGGTCTTGGCGAACCAGAAGTTGGAGATCTGGGTGAGCATCTCGCCCTTGCCCGGGATCGGATCGGGCAGCACCACGTCGAACGCCGACAGGCGATCGGTGGCCACGATCAGCAAACGGTTGCCAGGCAACGCATAGACGTCGCGCACCTTGCCGCGGTGGATCAGCTCCAGGCCGGGCAGGTTCGATTGGGACAGGGTGGTGGGCACGGGTCGGTTCCGGGTGGGGCGGCGCGTCATAGTGTAACGGCGCCGCCGCCGGCCCGGCCGCCATCGGCGGGGGCGCTGGTAGACTGGCGCGTCTTCCACCCCGTGTGTTGCCGATGCGAACCGTCCTCATCGCGGCGCTGTGCCTGGCCGCCGCTGCGCCTCTCCGGGCCGAGATGCCTGCCAAACCCGCCCGCCTCGGGCTCTGTGCCGCCTGCCACGGCGAGCGCGGCATGGCGCAGATTCCCGGCGCGCCCAACCTCGCCGGGCAGCGGCTCGACTACCTGCGCAACGCCCTGCAGCAATACCGCGACGGCCGCCGCGACGTGGCGCTGATGAAGGC
>DASUJJ010000192.1:0-3576 GCA_036279335.1 Dyella sp. | reverse complement strand
TCCTCTGGCAGCCAGAGGAGGCCGCCGAGAGATTGGCGCCCTTCTGCGCGGCCGCCGGCATCCTCTTCTGCGGCCGCGCCGACGCCCGCACCCTCTGGGGCTTGGATGGCGACGACGAGGCGGTCCTGCGTGCGCTGGCCGGGCGCTTCGGCGCGGCCGTTACCGTACTGACGCTCGGGGAGCAGGGCGCGTTGGCATTGACGCGCGACGGGCAGTTGCTGCGGCAGCCGGGCGTGCCGGTCGCCGTGGTCGACCGGGTGGGGGCGGGTGATGCCTTCGCCGCCGGGTTCCTGCACGGTTATCTGGACGGCGACCTGCCCGCGGCGCTGCGCCTGGGCGTCAGCTTGGCCGCGCTGAAGATGACCATCCACGGCGACCTCAGTCTGATCAATGGCCAGGAGCTGGCCGCGTGGTCCGACCCGCACGGCCGCGGCATCATCCGCTGACCCGCCAACCGGCGTATCACGGGGTAGGATCAAGCAGGCGTGAGGAGCGCCGGGGTTGCGGCGGCCTGACACGCGAGATGTGATTCAAAAGTAGAGGTTGTTCTGCCGCATGATGTCGAGCACCAGCGGCCGCAGTGTGGGGTCATCGAGGCGCAGCACATCGTCGGGAGCGCAGATCAACGCAGCCCTGGCGCGCTCGAACAGCGCCAGGGCTGACTCGCCGTTGTGGGCGTTGTGGTAGGAGATCCCGTCGATCGTGTCAAAATCATCGGTGTTCTCGTAGAAGTAGCATGCCCAGCGCTGCGAGAGCCGGTAGTCGCAGGCGGTGATGGCCGTCACCGTGCCGGCGCGCATCGCACCCACCCCGCGCAGGTCGAGGAGATGGAGTGGGCGCGTCAGCGCCGGCAGCGCCACCGCGCGATCACCAAGCTCAACCAGACCGGTGTCACCGAAGATCTCGACGAAGCAGCTGGAGAAGGCCTCCGCGGGCGTGCGATCGGACCAGGCGGCATAATAGATCGCCCGCTCGGGATCGTCGCACGGCGCTCGCTCGGGGTTCGTGCCGCGATGGTGATCGAAGCGCTTGCGCGGTCCGTTGGCGCGGAAGGTGAGCGCTGTGGTGCCGTGCCGCGTGGGGTCGAAGATGCGAACCAGCTTCTCTCCGGCGGAAATGGCGGTGAAGCAAGGTGTCACCGGTCGAGCAGGTGGTGGGGGATTCACCACCACCACGCTAGTCCAGCCCCACCGCGCGCGCCAGGGCCACCACCTCCTCGATCCGTCCGGTCTTCAAGGCAGCAAGCGGCGTAGCGCCGTCGAGCACGGAACTGGCGCGTGTCAGCCAGCTCACCTTCGCCATCGGCGAGACATCGAGCGCACGCAGTACATGCGGCAACCCTGCCACGACGCCGTCCGGTCCATCGGGATCGAACTGCCAGGCCGGGAAGCGCAGCGCGCCGCGATCCATCACCGCCAGCAGCGAACCGCTGGCGAAGCGGTCATGTGGCGTCTGTCGCGAGGTCTTGAGCAGCGTCGCCACCTGGGCGCTCGACAGCGCATCGGCCAGCAGTTGCTGGCGGCGCAGGAACGAGCGCGCGAGCACCTCGAACTCGGCCACCACGCGCTCGGCCGGACTGAAGCTGAGGCCCCTGCTGAGCGTCGCGGCAATGGACGGAATCGGCTGGGCGCGCTCCTCCAGCGCGCGTGCGGCGGCCTCCACCACGGCGGCGACCTCCGCGGGTGTCAGGGCATTTAACTCATGCTCCAAACGTCGCAGGCTCTCGTCGATGCCTGGCTCTACCGCCTCCAAGTCGGCGCTTGCCTTGAGTTGCACTGCCATCGCCCTGCGGTGCCTCCAAATCCCAAACCTGCTGCCATCATAGCTCATGTGTAAGAGATGTCAAGATCCGTGCCGCCCAGCGACGCGCCGTCCAGCGATGCACCGCGCCGCGTTGTAGGATCATGCTGCCTACTGAAGGTTTCGAACGCCTGAGCGGTGGCGATGCGAGATGATGAGGTACCGCGTGCGCTGGCAGATCGAAAAACATGACACGGTCGGCTCGACCATGGATCTGGCGGCGGGGCGCGCGGCGGCCGGGGCGCCGGCCGGGCTGGTGGTCTGGGCCGAGCAGCAGAGCGCGGGCCGGGGGCGGCTCGGGCGCGTGTGGCACTCGGAGCCCGGTACAAGCCTGCTGGTGACGCTGCTGCTGCGGCCCGCGCTGGCCGTGGTGCAAGATCCCGAACTGAGCCGCGCGATCGCGGCCGGCGTCGCCCGCGCCATCCGGCGCGTGACCGGCTTCGAGCCCGAGATCAAGGCGCCGAATGACCTGATGGCGGGCGAGGCTGGGCGCAAGCTGGCCGGCATCCTCTGCCAGACCAGCCTGCGCGGCGATGAGGTCGACTACCTGCTGGTCGGCATCGGCCTCAACGTCAACCTCCCCGCCGAGCGTTTGCCGCTGCCGACCGCCACCAGCCTGCTGGCCGAGACCGGGCGCGAGCATAATCGCGATGAATTGCTGGCGGCGATTCTGGCGGAGGTGGATGCCATGCCTGGGCTGGCTGATGACTGAGCACGACCGTGCTCCGATGACGCCCGCGGGTACACTCTGACTGACAGGCTGATGATGACAGGAGCAGGCGGCTGGTGGTGATCCCCGACGTGCGACTAGCGAGCGACGCGCGGGCGATGCGGCGCGGGCCGTGGCGTGCGCTGCTAGAGGCCGCGCGGCCGCGCCAGTGGACCAAGAACCTGATCGTCTTCGCGCCGCTGGTCTTCGCTGGGGATCTGTTGCATCTCGCATCGCTGCTGCGAGTCGGCGCGGCCTTCGTCCTCTTCTGCCTGGCCAGCGCGGCCGTCTACCTCTTCAACGACGCGCGCGACGCCGAGGCCGACCGGCGCCACCCGCTCAAGCAGCAGCGGCCGGTGGCGGCGGGGCGGCTGGCGCCGGGAACCGCGCTGCGCGCTAGCGGCCTGCTGGCGCTGGTCGCGCTGGGGGCGGCGGCGCTGCTCAACCCACGACTGGCCGCGGTGCTGGCCGGCTACGGGCTGCTGATGGCGATCTATACTCTCTGGCTGAAGCGCCTGGTGCTGCTCGACGTGCTGGCGATCGCGGGCGGCTTCGTGCTGCGCGCGGCGGCCGGCGCGGTGGTCATCGGGGTGCCGCTCTCGCTCTGGCTCTACGCCTGCACCGTGCTCCTCTCGCTCTTCCTCGGCTTCGGCAAGCGGCGTCACGAACTGGCGCTGCTGCGGGTGGCGGCGGGCGCGCACCGGCGCAATCTCGACGCCTACGCGCCGGCGCTGCTCGACCGCCTGATCGTGCTGATGGCGGCGGCCACCATCCTGGTCTACACGCTCTACACCCTGGCCGCGACCACCCTACCGGCCAACCACGCCATGCTGCTGACGGTTCCTCTCGTCCTCTTCGGCCTCGGCCGCTACCTCTACCTGGTCTACGCTCAAGGACACGGCGGCGCGCCGGAGCGCGTGCTGCTGGAGGACTGGCCGCTGCTGCTCAGCGTCCTCCTCTGGGGCGCGGCCGCGATCGCGGTCCTCTACATCTTCTGAATCCGTCCCGCGATCAGATGGGCGGAGCCCCGACCGGGAAGGAGCACCGGAGGCATCCAGATCGGCATG
>DASUJJ010000191.1:0-2706 GCA_036279335.1 Dyella sp. | reverse complement strand
GAACCGGTAGTCCCTCACCCGGCGCTGCGCGCCGACCTCTCCCAGAGGGCTACGGGAGTCGCACATCTGCGGAACGACTCTGAGCGAGGTGCCATCCCGACAAGATGGGGTCGAGGCGGAGCAGTCCGTGATGCATGGTCTTGGGTCCTGGCGGCTTGTAGCCGGCGGAGGTGTAGCCGGACCAGCCGCCGAGCCGGGCCACGATCCAGGCCAGCCAGGCGAGCGTGGTGCTGTCGTGCGGGTTCTTCAGTTTGTCGGTGCGTCCTTCCAGGCTGGCATTCAGGCTGCGCAGCGCCGGTATGTGGGCAGGATCGACGGCATCGGTGATCGTCTGTCCGGTGCTGCCGCCGCGCGCCCGCACCAGCTGCAGCGCGCGCACCGCGGCGATCAGCGCCACCACCGCCAGCTTGGTGAAGCTGCGCGCCTCTTGCATCTGCGAGTCCTCAACGCGCAGGCCGTGCGATTTCAGCGAGCGGAACACCTGCTCGATCGCCCAGCGCATGCGATACCAGGCGACAATCTGGCGGGCCATCTCGACGCTGCTGACCTCGTGCGTGGTCAGCAGTCGCCAGTGCACCGGCTCGGCATCATCAGGCGGGTCAACCTCGCGCACATCGACCACCCACAGCGGCACTGCCTTCGGCAGGCAGGCGGCCTGCGTACCTGGCCGCTTCAGCGCCACTGCACCAAACCGCAGCGCCACCTGGGCCTGACGCTCCGCTCTGGCCCCGCGTGGTGGCACGCTGATGGCGATGCGGTCCTGCTCGTCCCACCCCGCGCAGCACGCCGACAGCACCATGCCCCCGACCACGGCGCGGTCCTGTCCCGAACGGCACAGCAGATGCACCCCAGACGGCTGGCGGGCGAAGAGGTCGTAGACATCGCTCTCGCGGTCCGCCACCACCGTGATCAGCGCCGCACCAGCGAGACGTTCGCCAGCCATTGCCGCGCCCTGCAGCCAGCGATGCGACTCCTTCTCCTCCGTCCCCCGCCCGTGCCGGTCGGCGACCTTGCCCGCGGTGCGGTTCAGCACGATGCAGTCCACCAGGCCGATCACCCCGGCGTTGGTCGCATCAACCGCCAGCACCGGATGCAGAAACAGGCCGGGAGCTTCGCCATTGCCGCCCCTGCCGAAGCCCCGCTTGCTCGCCTCGTGGGTGGGAAAATGCAGCTCGGTGGTGTCCTCGATCGCCAGCACGTGTCGTCCGCCGGCGCGCTCGCCGCACAGCCGCCCGGCGGTCGCCAGCATCTCCTGCGGCGTCACCGACGGATTGGCCAGGAAGCGGCCAAACTGGATCGCCTGATTGCGGTCCTTGGCCAGCCGGTGCACACACAATGTCCGCTGCCGCTCCATCGCAGCCAGCAGCGAGACCCCCACACACGCCAACCGATGGTCGCCAAACCGCCCAAGCCCTGCCTCGATCATCCGAACCACACCGTATGCCAGAACCACCACGGCATCGATTCAGGCTTTCGCCGGCTTGGCAAGTCGTTCCAGTCTTGTGTGGATTCCGTAGCCCAGAGGGAGAGGTGACTTTTTGCTTCGCCTCTCCCTTAGGGGGTGAGGGCTACGCCCGCATCGCCTTAAGCCCGCGCTCCAGGTCGGCGATCAGGTCCGCGACATCCTCCAGCCCGACATGGATGCGCACCATCGGGCCGCCGAACTCACCCGATCCCGCCGTGCGGGTGACGAACCCGGTGGTGGGCAGCGCCAGGCTCTCATAACCGCCCCAGGAGGCGCCGATGCCGAACAGGTCGAGCGCCTCGACGAAGCGGTGCGTGTCCTCCGGCGCGAAGCGCGGCTGGAACACCACGCCGAACAGGCTGCAGGCGCCGGTGAAGTCGCGCTTCCAGAGCTCGTGGCCCGCAGCGCCGGGAAGCGCCGGGTGCAGCACCTGGGCGACCTCGGGGCGGGTGGCGAACCAGCGCGCGACCTCCAGCCCGGCCTGCATCTGGGCGGCGAGGCGTACGCCCATCGTGCGGATGCCGCGCAGGGTCAGCCAGCAATCGTCGGGGCTCGCGTACTGGCCGAGCGCGGCGGAGGTCGCATGCAGGCGCTGCCAGTCCGCCTCCGTGTTGACGGTGACGGAGCCGATCAGCACGTCCGAGTGCCCCGCCGGGTACTTGGTCAGCGCCTGGATCGACACGTCGACGCCGTGGCGGAACGGCTGGAAGAAATGGATGCCCCAGGTGTTGTCCATCAGCACCTTGGCGCCGCGTGCATGCGCCGCACGCGCGATCGCTGGCACGTCCTGCATCTCGAAGGTGTGGCTGCCGGGGCTCTCGGTATAGACGACGGTGGTGTTGGAGCGGATCAGCTCGCCGATGCCGGCCTCGTCGATCTCCGGGTGGTAGAACGTCGTCTCGATGCCGAAGCGCGGCAGCGTGCCGGTCGCGAAGTTGCGGGCCGGGCCGTAGACGCTGTCCGGCATCAGGCAGTGATCGCCCGCATTGAGGAAGGCGAGCAGCGGCGTGGTGATCGCGGCGAGGCCGGAGCCGACGATGACGCAGCGGGAGCCGCCCTCGATCGCGCAGATCGCGTCCTCCAGCGCCCAATGCGTCTCACTGCCGCCGAGACCGTAGGTCAGTATCCGCTCGCCGCGTCGCGCCGCGAGCTCCTTGCGCAAGCCCATGGTCGGGTAGAGCACGGTGGAGCCGCGCAGCAGCGGCGGGTTGACGAAGCCGTGCACGCGCTTGCCGGCACGG
>DASUJJ010000190.1:0-15985 GCA_036279335.1 Dyella sp. | reverse complement strand
CGGACTCGGCAAACATGCGCACCGCGGTGGCGTCGGCGTCGATGCCCTGGTCGAAACCCTGGTAGGCCATGTCGACGAAGGGCAGCAGCTTGCGCTCCTTCACCAGCTCCACTACCCGCGCCCACTGGTCGGGGTTGAGGTCCACGCCGGTGGGGTTGTGGCAGCACGCGTGCAGCAGCACCACGGTGCCGGGATCGAGACGACCCAGGTCTTCCAGCATGCCGGCGAAATCCAGGCCGCGGGTGGTGTCGTCGTAGTAGCGATAGTCCAGCAGCTGGAACCCGGCGGTGCGGAACACCACGTGGTGGTTGCCCCAGCTCGGGCTGCTGATGGCGATCTTCGCGTTGAGGCCGGCCACCTGCTTGAGCAGGTCGGCCGCCACGCGCAGCGCGCCGCTGCCGCCGATGGTCTGCGCGGTGGCCACGCGGCCGGCTTCCAGCAGCGGCGAGCCTTCGCCGAACAGGAGCTGCTGGCTCAGCTTGTTGTAGGCGGGCAGGCCGTCGATCGGCAGGTAGCCGCGCGGCTGCGTGTCGCGCGCCAGCGCCTGCTCCACCTGCTGCACCGCCTTGAGCACCGGCACGCGCCCCTGCTCGTCGGTGTAGATGCCCACGCCCAGGTTCACCTTGGTCGGTCGCGGGTCGGCAACGAAGGCTTCGGTGAGGCCGAGGATCGGATCGCCCGGGGCCATTTCAACGGATGCAAAGAGGGACATGAGTTTGCTCGAATAAAGGCGAAGGGAAGGATGGACGTCTAGACGGCTTCAACCGCGTCGGACTCGCCGGCCTGGCCGGCCAGCCAGGCGTGCGCGTCGGGCGCTTCGGCATGGCGCGCGCCGAGCGAAGCGAAATCAAACAGGTTGCGGTCGGCCAGCTGCGAGGGCGCCACGCTGCCCAGCGCGCGGAAGATGCTCTCGCTGCGGCCGGGCTGGAGCTTCTCCCACTCGGCCAGCATCCGTCCCACCGCCTGGCGCTGCAGGTTGTCCTGCGAGCCGCACAGGTTGCACGGGATGATCGGGAACGCGCGTTCGCGCGCGTATTCGGCGATGTCGCTCTCCTTGCAGTACGCCAGCGGGCGGATCACCACGTGGCGACCGTCGTCCGAGCGCAGCTTGGGCGGCATCGCCTTGAGCTTGGCCTGGTGGAACAGGTTGAGGAAGAACGTGGCGAGGATGTCGTCGCGATGGTGGCCCAGCGCAATCTTGGTGATGCCGTTCGCCGCCGCCCAGGTGTAGAGCGAGCCGCGTCGCAGGCGCGAGCACAGGCTGCACATGGTCTTGCCGGCGGGAATCACGCGGGTGACCGTGCTATAGGTGTCCTGCTCGATGATGTGGAACGGCACGCCGCGTTCGGTCAGGTACTGCGGCAGCACGTGCTCGGGGAAATCCGGCTGCTTCTGGTCCAGGTTCACCGCGATCAGCTCGAAGCGCACCGGCGCCCTGGCCTGCAGCGACAGCAGCATGTCCAGCAAGGTGTAGGAATCCTTGCCGCCGGACAGGCACACCATCACCTTGTCGCCCTCCTCGATCATGTTGAAGTCGGCGATCGCCTGGCCCACCTGGTGGCGCAGGCGTTTGGCCAGCTTGCCGGCTTCGTAGCTGTGTTTGCGGGTTGGCTCGGGCGAGGCGGACATGGGCGGCGTCGGCTGGCGAAAGATCCCCATTGTAGCGGGCTGACCCGGGCGGGGCCGGCGGCGTACACTGCGGGCTCCCTTCCACGCATGCCTGCCATGACGGCTCCGGAATTGCCCACGATCGCCCACACGCTGGCCGAATTGCGGCGCGAGCACCGCGCGCTGGACACGAAGGTGGCCGACATGATCGCCGCCGGCTCGCGCGACGAGCTGCAGATCAGTCGCCTGAAGAAACGCAAGCTGCTGCTGAAGGACGCCATCGCGCGGCTGGAAAGCAAGCTCATTCCCGACCTCGACGCCTGAGCCCTGCGCCGCATGACGCCCCTCGCGCCCGTGCTGCTGGAGGACGAACACGTCGTGCTCGAACCGCTGATGCCGTCGCACGCGCCCGCACTGGAAGCCGCCGCGGCCGATGGCGAGCTGTGGATGCTGTGGTTCACCAGCGCGCCGGCGCCGGGCCATGCACAGAGCTACATCGCCGCCGCCCTGGCCGGCCAGGCCGAAGGCCGCATGCTGCCGTTTGCGGTGCGCGCCAGGCGCAGCGGCGAGATCGTGGGCACCACCCGCTATTACGACTACGACCCGGCGCTGCCGCGCGTGGCGATCGGCTATACGTGGTACGCCAGGCGCTGGCAGAAGGGTTACCTCAATACCGCCTGCAAGCGCCTGCTGCTCGAGCATGCGTTCCACGCGCTGGGCTGTGTGGCGGTGGAGTTCCACACCGACCATCGCAACCTCGATTCGCAGCGCGCCATCGAGCGCCTCGGCGCGCATCGCGACGGCGTGCTGCGCGCCCACAAGCGGCGCCCGGACGGCACGCTGCGCGACACGGTGTGCTATTCCGTGCTGGCCAGCGAATGGCCGGATGTGCGGCAATGGCTGACGCTGCGCCTGCAGCGACTGGCCACCGCCTGAACCAACCCAGTCCACCCGCCGCCTGAGTCGGCAGAAAGTGTCTGCTGGCTCACGGTTTGTATACATGCCGCAGGTCGGTACGGCCTATGCTCACTGAGGTCGCGACGCTCGCTTGGGCGTCGGACCGCAAGGGATCGCCGATGCACGATGACGGAAACAAGATCCCGGCCTCATGGGGGCAGTTGGCCGCAACAGGCGCCGACGCCGGGCAGATTGCAGAGCACGCCACCGCGCTGTGGCGAGACATGAGCGTGGCGCTGTCACCGATCATCGGGCTGGCGGGCATTGCCGCGCTCTACCAGCGCAGCATTTTTCTGGCCGGACGCGATTACCCCTGCCTGCACGACGCCAGCGTGCTGGGTGCGGCGCCGGACGAATTCGCGCCGCTGCACGCGGCGCTCAGTGCTGTTTCCAGCGCGGATGCCGCCAGCGCCGCCAGCGCGCTGGCATACACGTTTCGTGATCTGTTGACCCATCTGATCGGTGATTCGCTCACCGAGCGGCTGCTGCGATCCGTCTGGACCCCCTCTTCAAGCGGCCAAGCCGTACAGGACAAAGCGTCATGAGCATGGCCAAAGCCACTATCCACCGCCTGCCGACCGGCGTGCCCGGGCTGGATGAGGTGCTCGGCGGCGGACTGCCGGAGTTTTCGTTCAACGTGCTGGCCGGGCCGCCCGGCTGCGGCAAGACCACGCTGGCGCACCAGATCATGTTTGCGCTGGCCACCCCCGAGCGGCCGGCGCTGTATTTCACCGTGCTGGGCGAGCCGCCGCTGAAGATGCTGCGCTACCAGCAGCAGTTCGGCTTTTTCGACAGCGAGAAAGTCGGCCACGCCATCCACTTCATCAACCTGGCCGAGGAGGCCGGCACCGGCGACCTGGGCAAGGTGCTGGCGCGCATCGTCGAAGAGGTGCACCGGCACGGGCCCGGACTGGTGTTCGTGGACTCGTTCCGCTCGGTGGTGCTGGCCGGCCGCAACGGCGACCAGACCTACATCAGCCTGCAGCAGTTCATCCAGCAGCTGGGCATGCTGATGACCAGCTGGCAGGCCACCACCTTCCTGCTCGGCGAGTATTTCCACGACAACGACCCCAACCCGGTGTTCACCGTGGCCGACGGGCTGATCTGGCTGCGCCAGAGCGTCCAGGGCAACTCCATGGTGCGCAAGATGGACGTGATGAAGATGCGCGGGCAGCCGACCCAGCCGGGCCTGCACACCTTCCGCATCAGCGACGACGGCATCAAGGTGTTCGCTCCGCCGCCGCTGCCGGCCACCGCATCCGCGTTGGAGGAACCGTTTGCGCATCGACTGGGGATGGGTGTGCCCGAGCTCGACGCGATGCTGGGTGGCGGACTGCCGGCCGGCTATTCGCTGCTGGTGGCGGGGCCGTCGGGCTCGGGCAAGAGCATCCTGGCCGGGGCCTTTCTCGCCGAGGGTGCCCGCCACGGCGAGACCGGCGTGATTGCTGCGTTCGAGCAGCGTGCGGACCGCTCACGCGGGCACGCCGTATTGGACCTTATCAAGAGCGGCAAGGTGGGCGTGGTCGACACGCGCGCGCCGGGGCTGTCGGTGGACGAAATTTCCGTGCTGCTGCTCACCGAGATCCGCCGGCTCAAGGCGACCCGGCTGGTGATCGACTCGCTGTCCGGTTTCGAGCTGGCGCTGGCGCCGACGTTCCGCGAAGACTTCCGCGAATCGCTGGCGCGACTGGTGTCGGCGGCGTGCGGCGCCGGCGTCACCGTGCTGATGACCTCCGAGCTGGAAGACCGCTACACCGAGCTGCGCTTCAGCCCGTACGGCACGGCTTTCCTCACCGACGCGATCATCGTGCAGCGCTACATCGAGGTGGAGAGCCAACTCAAGCGGGTGATGGCGGTGGTGAAGCTGCGCGCCAGCGCCCACTCCGACGAGATGCGGCAGTTCCACATCGACGACACCGGCGTCCACATCGGTCAGCGGCTGGCCGGCTACGAGGGGCTGCTCGGCGGCAGTCCCTCGCGGCAGCCGGGGCGCAAGACGGACGGATCCGACGATGGATGACCACCGCCCCGCGGGTGGCGCGCCATGAGCCCGCCGGCAGGGTCCGGCGGCCATGTGCCCGCGTCAGGTCCGGGCGGCCCGTTGGCTGACCACCACGCCGTGCGCGAGGCGCTGGCTCACCTGCACGATGATCTGGACAAGGCCCGCACCACGCTGGAAAGCTCGCTCCACGCTGGCGAGCTGAAGGAAGCCAACGCCCGCCTGGTGGTCGCAGCGCTGCGCTCGGATGCCATTGCGGAAACCGCCCTGGAGCACCTGTCGGAGCTGGCCCGCAATGCCTACCGCGACGTGCTCACCGGCACCCCGAATCGCCTGCTGATGCGCGATCACCTTGGCTCGGCGATCGCGCTCGCACGCCGTGACCATCAGCACTTCGCGGTGTTCTTCATCGACTTCGACCACTTTCGCCAGATCAACAGCCAGCTTGGCCACGCCGCCGGCGACGAGGTGCTGCGCCTGGGCGCGCAACGGCTGGCCTCGGTGATCCGCGCCACCGACACCTTGAGCCGCCAGGGCGGCGACGAGTTTCTGGCGCTGATCAGCCAGCTCAAGGTGCCCGAGGATGCGAGCGAGGTGGCACGCAAGATGCTGGCCGAGCTGGCCCGGCCGGCCCAGATCGCCGGCCATGCGCTGACGCTGTCGGCCAGCATCGGCATTGCCATCTACCCCGAAGACGGAACCGATGCGGCCAGCTTGCTGGAGCATGCCGATGCGGCGATGTATGCCTCCAAGAGCGCGCATCCGGGCGGCTTCCGGTTTTTTCATGACGGCATCGCAGGCGCCGCAAGCTCGACCAGCGAGGCGAGCCACTACGTCCACGCCGCCACCGCGGCAGCGGCGACCGCGCCGATGCCTGCCCTGCCGGATCGAGCCGTGGCGCCGCAACCCACGCATGACGTAGAGATTCGCGAAGCCAACGCGCAGCTGGTGATCGCCGCGCTGCGCGCGCAGGCGCACGAGGAGCAGCTGGTCGATGAGCAGCAGCAGCAGACCAAGTTCATGGCGATGGTGGCGCACGAGCTGCGCCACCCGCTGACCCCGCTGAAACTGGCCGCCGACATGCTGGCCAGCCAGGACGGCCAAGACCACGCATCGACCGAGCGGCTGCAGGGCATCATCACCCAGCAGGTCTCGCATCTGTCGCGGGTGATCGGTGACCTGCTGGACGGCACCTGCATCCATGCCGGCAAGCTGATACTGCGGCGCAAACCGCTGGACATGGTGGCGGTGCTGCGCCAGACCTGCGAAAACTGCCAGCCCACGCTGGCGCGCCGTCAGCAGACGCTGCGGCTGGACCTGCCCCCCGGCCGGGTCGAATTCAACGGCGATCCGGTGCGCCTGAGCCAGATCTTCGGCAATCTGCTGGACAACGCCTCCAAGTACACGCCCAAGGGCGGCGAGATTTCGCTGGAGCTCGTGGTGCGCGGCGACGCGCTGGTGATTACCGTCAGCGACACCGGCATCGGCATCGCGCCCGACGCGCTGGAAGCGATCTTCGGCCTGTTCGTGCAGCACGAACGGGGTGCCGCGTTCGCCCAGGGCGGCATCGGCATCGGGCTGGCGGTGGTGCGCGAGCTGGTGCAGGCGCACGGCGGCACGGTGGTGGTGCACAGCGCCGGCGCCAACCGCGGCAGCCGCTTCATCGTCACGTTGCCCAACCTGGCGTCGAATGACGCCATGCTTTCCGGCTAGCGGCTTCGGCGGCGCTCGGGGCAGCGGCTTGCGCGAGCGCTCCTACATCAATCGATTCGCCAGCCGATCCAGCCGCACGCCCTTGAGCCGGCGCAGCAGCTTGCGCACGGGCGCGGGGTAGTCGCGCACCGTGTCCAGCGCATGGTGGTCGCGCACGCGCGTGGCATGCCGCTTCAGCGCCGCCCACTCGGCCGCGTGCTGGGCGTGCAGGTGGCCGTGCGGATCGCGCAGCACCAGCGCGTTTTCCAGATCGAGCGCCCAGGCGCGCGGGTTGAGGTTGTTGCCCGTGAGCACGGCCACGTCGTGGTCGATGAACAGCCCTTTGAGATGGAAGCTGTGGGTGCCGTGGCGCCACTGGCGCAGCACCAGCTGGCCGCTGGCCAGGTGCCGTTGATGCATCCGCGCGAAGCGGCGCAGGTTGCTCTCGTACAGATACGGCAGCACGCCGATGGTGCGGAACGGCTCGCCCGGCGGAATGTAGAAATCATTGGCGACCTTGTCGCCCACCATGATCTCCACCGTGCAGCCGCGGCGCAGCAGCAGGCCGATCGCGGCGCGCACCGGGCGCGGCAGGTTGAAGTACGGCGTGAGCAGCATCACCCGCTCGCGCGCGCCGGCCAGCAGCGCCAGCAGGACGTCGTTGAGCGCATTGTCGGCGCGGCCGAAGCCGGCCAGCGGCGTCACCGCCACCTCGTCGGCGCCGGGCACCTCGTGCGGCACCACGTACTGCGCGACGGCCAGCTGCTGGCGCAGCGCGCGGATCGCCGGCAGCAGGCTCGGCGTGGCGGGCACCGCCGGCACGTTCAACCGCACCACCGCCGCACTGCCGAGCAGCACGCGCTGCACGTACTCCACCATCGCATCGGCCAGCGGCGCATGACGCAGCAAGTGGTAGCGGTCCAGCCGGTAGCGGCCGTGGCGGGCGAGGTAGACGTCGTTGAGGCTGGCGCCCGAATAGAGCACCGCGTCGTCGATCACCATGCCCTTCAAGTGCAGCACGCCGAACAGCTCGCGGTTCTGCACCGGCACGCCGTAGATCGCCACGCCGTCGCCGCGCTCGATTGCCCACGCGCGGTACATGCCGGCGTTGCCCTCGCTGCGCGCCTTGCCGATCAGCCCGCGCTGCGCGCGGTGCCAGTCGACCAGCACGGCGATGTCCAATGCAGGCTGGCGCGCCTTGGCCGCGTAGAGCGCATCGAGCACCTCGCGGCCGCCATCGTCGTCTTCCAGATACAGCGCCACGATCACGATACGCCGCTCGGCCACGGCAATCGCCGCCAGCAGCTGCGTGCGGAAGGCCGCGGGATCGGGCAGCGTCTCGATCGCCCGGGCCGGCGCGGCAAACGCCGGCAGCGCATCGCGCTGAGCCTGCGCCCGCGATGCGCGGCGGAACGGCAGCAGCCGGCTGGCCATGCGGCCGGGAAGACGGGTCAGTCGTTTCATGTCAGGCAAGGATGCCGCCGGGCGTGTGCGTGCAAAGTGTCGAGCATGGCGGCAACCGGGCCGTCGCGAAAGCGCGGCGGCTCAGTCGGAAGCGTCCGGCGCCCCCAGGAATCGGGCGATCCGCTGCAACCGACGGCGCTGGCGGCGGATGTACCATAGGTTGAAGGCCACCGTGGCCACGACCAGCGGCCCGTTCAACGCGATCTGCGCGATCAGCAGCAAGCGCAGCTTCGGATCCCGCAGCCAGCTCGCTGGCTGGAGCTGGGGCCAGGCCAGCACCACGACAAAGCCCACCAGCACGGCGAGCCCGCACAGTCCGACCCGGGCCAGACGAATCCCCGCCCGTGCGCGACGCTCGGCAAGGCGCATGAGCGCGACGACGCTCTCACCCGATGCCCTCAAGGTACCGCGACGCAACCACAGCGACAGACCCCACAACACCGGCAACAACACCGACGCGCCAATACAGAAGATCTGCCAGCGCAGCCCCAGCGCGAAGTGATGCATCAATCGCTGCAGCTGCCACATGGCGGCCAACGTGGTGAAGGTCTCGATAGCGACCATCGCCATGATCCGCCAGCGCTTGTTCCTCACCTGGCGCTGCAGCCGCTGCACGTCGACCACCGGCTGGCGCTGCCAGCTTTCGCTCCACTGGCGCCACTCGTCCTGCTCGCTCATGCGGCACCTCCCAATCGCTGTTTCAAGGCCGTGCGCGCCCGATTGAGGCGTACCCCGACCGCATTGGCCTGGATGCCGAGCGCGTCGGCAATTTCACCGTGGCTGAAACCCTCCAGCGCCAGCGTCACCGCCTGGCGCAGTGACAGCGGCAGGCTGCGCACCGCCGACTGCAGGCGCTGGTGCTCCTGGCTCAGATGGGCCTGCCGGTCCGGGCCGGTGGCCGGATCGGGCACGTCGTCGGCCAGCTCGGCCACCCGCGGTCGTCGTCGCTCGCCGATCACGTGGCTGGCTCCGCGGTTGTGCGCGACGCGAGCGACGAAGGTGCGCACGCTGGCGTCGCCGCGCCAGGTCGGCAGGGCGCGCCATAGTGCCAACGCAATCTCCTGCAGCAGGTCGTCGCGCAGCGACGGGTCGGCCTCGTAGCTGGCCGCGATGCGTGAGAGCAGGCCGGCATGCTCGTTGAGCAGGCCGGCGAACCGCTCGCTCGTCGTCATGTCGTCATGCGTGGTCAAGCGCCGGCGCCATGCGCATAGCGCTCACGTCGCGCCATGCGGTGAAGCTGACCAGACTGCCGATCGGCAGCACCACGAGCAGCAGCGGCAGCGCCCAGGGGTTGGAGAGTGCCACGGCGAACAGCGCCGCCTGGGGCAACATCGCCAGAACGAAGGTCAGCGGCATGGCACTCACCAGACGCACACTGCCGGCCAAGGCTTGCGCACAGCCCGCGCCGCGGAAAAGAAACAGGGGCATGGCGAAGGCCAGCAGGATGGACGGGAGCATGCCCGGCAGCAGCAGGACCCATTCGAATGCACGGGTCTGCAGCTCGCGATGCGTGGCCATGTGCCCGAGCAGCACCGCGTCGATGGCGCCCTGACCAAACCATGCCGCGGCGCACGCGAGCTGGAATCCGAAAACGATCAGCCCCACGCTGGCGCACAGGGCCCACAGCGAGCGCCAGCGTGGCTGCCGCCAACCCGCCCACAGGCACGAAAAGCGCAGGCCCTCGCCCTGCTGCAGCCGCTGCAAGCCCACCCACACGCCGGCCGCCAACATCGGCACGACCCCCTTGGAAACCGTCACTCCCGCCAGCGGGATCAGCTGGATCAACGCCTCCACCACGAGGCTCGCGACACACAGGCCGACCATCATGAGCGGCGCGCGTCGCCAGAGCCGGAAGGCCTCGCGATACCAGCGCAGGGCGCGTGCGGCGGGTGACGGCGGGCTAGCGGAAAATTCATCGGCAGCGATCGACATAGGGCACTCCCTGGCAAAGGCGAAGGCGATTACCCGGTAGTCCCACCGGTGGCCGGAAACCTTACATACAGCGTGCACCCCTTATCCGCCCCGTTTGCAAGAGGGCAACGTGCTGGCTCTTGCCACGGCAGCTGGCCGACCGGCAGACCCTCTGGCCGAGTGCCAACCCGGCGCACGTCTGCCGAGTCGCCGCGACGGTGGCGGTAAAAGCCGGCGACCCTGTGCCGAGCGGCACGATGGCGTGGCCACGATCGCGGTACGCCGCGGCGCGCGCCGGGTCGGCGCTGCAACGCTGAAGGTCGGTGGCGCGGCAGCGAGCAGAAAACGGGCGCCGCGGGCGCCCGTGGGTCCATCGCCGGGGCGGTATCAGTGCCCGTCGATCGGATAGGTCTTGAAGCCGCTGGCCGGCACCGTCTGTGCCGGCGTCGTGGTACTGGCCGGCGCGGCCGGGGTGGACTGGCCGGCTGTGCCGCAGCGATAGGCGCCCCACGGCTGCGAGCCGTCGACCGGTTCGGCCAGCGGCTTGATGGTGTCGGCATTCATCTTGGCGGCCTCGTTGCGGGCCATCACCTCCAGCTCGTCGCGCACCTTGATGTCGTTGCGGTCGACCGGGCCGACGCGGTCCATCACCGATACGGTGACCTTGCCCAGCTGCTCGCAGTGCGAGACGTCGCCATTCCAGGCGGTGTGCACGGCCTTGCCGGCAGCGTCCAGCTTGATGCCCCACGAGCAGGCGCTGAGCAGCACGGCGACCGGGACGAGCAACAGGGACTTGCGCATGGAGAGCTCCGCGATGAATGGCATGAGGGGCCGGGCAGTTGCCTGCCCGGCCCCTCATCGTAACGCGGGAACGTCGCGGCGTTCCCCAACCGCGGCTTACTTGGTGACTTGCTCGGCCGGCGCCGCCACCGGCTTGCCGTCGGCGTCGAGCACCTGCATCGCACCCAGGTCCAGCTTCGCCAGCGGCTGCTTGATCCTGGACAGGTCACCCACGATCACCCAGGTGAGCTGGTTGGGGTGGATGACTTCCTTCGCCGCGGCATTCACCTCGGCATCGGTCTGCGCCTGGGTGCGGGCCTTGAGGGTCTGCACGTAGTCATCCGGACGGTCGTAGAGCACGATGCCCTGCAGCGCTCCCATCACCGCACTGGTGGTCTGGTAGCTGCCGGGCAGCGAGCGCACGTCACCGGACTGGATCTTGTCGATCTCCGCCGTGGTGAGCGGCTTGTCGCCGACCACGGCCTTGGCTTCCTTGAGCATCTCGGCCACCGACTCGGCGGTCTTGTCGGTCTGCACCGGGGCGTACAGCATGAACGGGCGCTGGCCCTGCGCCGGCTGCAGGAAGCTGTAGGCGCCGTAGGCCCAGTGCTTGGCCTCGCGCAGGTTCATGTTGAGGCGCGAGGTGAAGGTACCGCCGAACGCGCTGTTCATCGTCTCGATCGGCAGGTTGTTCGGCGCCTCGGTGGACGGCGCCACGATGCCGGCCAGGATCAGGCTCTGCTGCGCGCCGGGGCGGTCGATGAGGAACACGCGCGGGTTCTCCGGCGGTGCCACCTTGGTCAGCATTTTCGCCGGCACGGTGCCGCTGGCCTTCCAGTCGCCGAACGCCGCGTTGAGCTGCGGGATGATCTTGTCCAGCGTGGTGTCGCCGGCGACCAGGATCTTCACGTTGTCGGGGCGGATGAAGTCGCCCATGAAGTCGCGCATGTCCTGCGTGGTGAGCGCGGTGATCGACGCCTCGGTGCCGGAGCCGGTGAACGGGATGGCGTACGCGTTGCCCTCGCCATACAGCAGCGGCGGCAGCGTGCGCAGCGCGATGCCGATCGGCTGGCTCTTCTCCTGCGCAATGCGGGCCAGCCACTGGCCGCGCACGCGGGCGACGTCGTTATCGCGGAACGCCGGATTGCGCACGATGTCGGCAAACAGCGCCAGCGACGGCTTGAGCTGGTCATCCAGCGCGTTCAACGACACGTTGCACGCATCCAGCCCGCAGCCACTGCCGATCAGCGCGCCCAGGCGCTGCTCGGTCTTGGCGATCTGCACCGAATCGAGGCTCTTGGTGCCCTCGTCGAGCATGGCCATGGTGAAGCTGGAGGTGCCGAGCTTGCGGCCCTGGTCGGCGGCGAAGCCGGCGTCGAACATCAGCTGCACCTGCACCGCCGGCACGGCGTGGCGCTCGGCCAGCACCACCTCGATGCCGTTGGCGAGCTTGCCGCGCTGGATCTCGGGGAACGTGAGGTCGGGGAACTCGGTCACCGCGGGCACGCCCTTGCTGCGGTCGACCTCGCTCTTCACCACGGTGTAGTCCCCCTTGGGGCTGAGCACCGGCTCGGGTGCACCGGGCACGGCGGGACGACCGGCCACGGTGGACATGTCGGCGCTTTCCACCTTGCCCGGGGTCACGGTGAGCGTGTAGTCACCGCGGGAGATCCACTGATTCGCGACCGCCTTCACGCTGGCCGGCGTGGCGGCCATCAGCACGTTGAAGTCCTTCAGATACTGGCCCGGGTCGTCGGAGTACAGCTGGCCCTCGGCAAGAATCGACGCCTGCGTGTTGACCCGCTCCAGGCCGCGCACGAACGAGGCGCGCACTTCGGTCTTGACGCGGTCCAGCTCGTCGGCGGTGGGGCCCTCGGCGAGGAATTTCTGCCATTCGTCGGCAATCGCCGCCTCCACCCTGGCCGGGTCGACGCCCTTCTTCACGTCCACCCTCAGCTCGAACAGGCTGGCCAGCGCGTGCTGCTCGATACCCACCGACACGCTGTCGGCGAGCTTGTCCTGGTAAACCAGGCGCTGGTACAGGCGCGAGGTCTTGCCGCCGCCGAGCGCGGCCGCGGCCAGGCTCAGGCGGGTGAGATCGTCACTGGTGCGCGGCGGCACGTTCCACTCACGATAGATGCGCGTCTGCGCCACGTTGTCGGTCATCGTGCCGCGGGTGGATTCCTTGCGCGGAGCGACCCACGGCTGCGGGCGCGGCACCCGCGGGCCGGCTTCGATGTCGCCGAAATATTTCAGCGCCTTTTCCTTCGCCTGCGCCACGGTGATGTCGCCCGCCAGCACCAGCACGGTGTTGGCCGCGCCGTAGTAGCTGCGGAACCAGTTCTTCACGTCGTCCAGCGAGGCGGCGTTCAAGTCGGCCATCGAGCCGATGGTGTCGTGGTGGTACGGATGGTTGGCCGGAAAGGCCTCGGCCTGGATCAGCTCGCCGACGCGGCCGTAGGGCTGGTTCTCACCCTGGCGCTTTTCGTTCTGCACCACGCCGCGCTGCTCGTCGAGCTCTTTCTGGCCGATCGCGCCGAGCAGGTGGCCCATGCGGTCGGACTCCATCCACAGCGCCATGTCCAGCGCAGTGGTGGGCACGGTCTCGAAGTAGTTGGTGCGGTCCAGCCAGGTGGTGCCGTTCTGGTCGGTGGCGCCGGCCAGCTCGAACGGCTTGAAGTATTCGTCGTCGTGGTTTTCCGAGCCCTGGAACATCAGATGCTCGAACAGGTGGGCGAAACCGGTCTTGCCCTTGGGCTCGTAGGAAGAGCCCACGTGGTACCAGACGCTGACCGCAACAACCGGCGCCTTGTGGTCTTCGTGCACCACCACGGTGAGGCCGTTGGGCAACGTGAAGCGCTCATAGGCGAGCTTCGGAATCCGCGCGTCCGTGGCAGCGGCGGTGGCGGGCGCTGTCTCGGCAGCGGCGGCAGGGACGGACAGCGCGCCGGCGCTCATGGTGAGCAGGCCGGCGATCAGCAGGGCAAGCGGTTTTTTCGACACGGGTGGAACTCCTTGTTCACGGGTAACCCTCTGACGGTAGCGGCGCGCGCATGCAGCCTGCAAATGACGAATGGCAGGGTGGGACGGTCTGTCCACGGCGCTGTCCGCTGCCGGACGGCGGGTGTCCGCGGACACCGCCGCGCCGTCCCGGGCGTCGTGACAAATGTCATCGCATCAACGAGTTATCTGCCACTGACCGGCTGGCACGGCGCTTGCGAGAGTAGCGGCACGGGCACCTGAATCCCGCTCACTGCAAGGAGACATCCCATGAAACTCGAATTGCTTCTGCTGCGTGGCCTGTTCGTTGCCTGCCTCACTGTCTGCGGCCTGGTGGTCGGCGCCATGCTGGTACAGACCCCGCCTGCCGTGCGGCTGGCGGGCGCCAAGGCGTCTGCACCGGTGCTCGGCATGTTGGTGCCGTCCCCCAGCGGCTGCGCCCTGCCGCCGGACGGCGTGGTCTGCCCGCGACTGGCCGGCTGAGCTGATCGGCCGAGACGCACAGCCGCCATCGCGGCGATAATCGCAGGATGCTCCACGTCATCCTGTTCCGCCCCGAAATCCCGCCCAACACCGGCAACGTGATCCGCCTGTGCGCCAACACCGGCGCGGCGCTTCACCTGATCCGGCCGCTGGGCTTCGAGCTCGACGACGCGCGCCTGCGCCGCGCCGGCCTGGACTATCACGAGTACGCCGCCGTGGCGGTGCACGACAGCCTCGACGCGTGTCTCGACGCCATCGGCCGCCCACGCGTGTTCGCCTTCTCCACCCGCGGTCGCGTGGCGCACGTCGATGCGACGTTCCAGCGCGGCGATGCCCTGCTGTTCGGCTGCGAAACTGCCGGCCTGCCCGGCGAGGTGCTGGAGGCGATCCCCGCGCCGCAGCGCCTGCGCCTGCCGATGCGTCCGGACAGCCGCAGCCTCAACCTCTCCAACAGCGTGGCGGTGGCCGTGTTCGAGGCGTGGCGGCAGTTCGACTTCGAGGGTGCCGCGGCACTGCCGGCGTCCTGATCCCGGTGCGGCACGCCGGCGCGGCGGCTGCCGGGTCGGACAATGCGGCCGCTACAATCCCCGGATGACCGACTCCGCCCCCAACGCCTGGCTCCCGCCGCCGCTGCGCAAGCTCGCCGGCCGCGCGCTGGAGACCGCGCTCAACCACACCCTGTCGCTGGATCCGGACACGCAGCAACAGCTTGTCGCGCTGGACGGACGCCGCGTGCAGTTGCACCTGCGCGGGCCGGAGATCGCGCTGGCGGTGACGGTGGAACAGGGGCAACTGCGCGTGGGTCCGCCCGTCGAGGACAGCCAGCTGCGCGTGGCCACTTCGCCCGGCAGCCTGCTCGGCATGCTGCTGCGTCGGGGCGAGGATGGCGTGGCGCCAGGCAAGGTGGAGATCGCCGGCGACGCCGACCTCGCACGGCGGCTGGAAAAGCTGGCCAGCGGCTTTGCGCCCGATTTCGAGGAAGCGTTCGCGCGCACCTTCGGCGACGTGCTTGGCGTGCCGCTGGCGCGTGCGATCCGCGCCGGCCTCGCCCACGCGAAGGAAACCGCCGCGCACCTCACCGAAGACAGCGCCGACTGGGTGCGCGACGAGGCGCAGCTGGTGATGGGTCCGGGTGAGGTGGACGGCTTCCTCGACGGCGTCGACGCGCTGCGCGAACGCAGCGAACGGCTGGAAGCGCGACTGGCCCGGCTGCAGCAGCGCCTGCAGGGGCGCGGCGCATGAGCTCACTGACGGTGTTTCCGCGCCTGCTGCGCGTGACCTCGGTGCTGCTGGCGTGGCGGCTGGACGAGGTGGTCGAGACCGCCCACCTGTTCCGTCCGCTCAAGCTCGTGCGCCGGTTCTTCGGCAAGCCGCGGCCGGACGTGGAGACGCTCTCGCGCGGCGCCCGGCTGCGCGGCGCGATGACCGAGCTGGGGCCGATCTTCGTCAAGGCCGGCCAGGTGCTGTCCACCCGCCGCGACCTGATTCCCGCCGACATCGCCGACGAGCTGGCGCTGCTGCAGGACCAGGTGCCGCCGTTCCCCGGCAGCGAGGCACGCGCCATCATCGAGCGCGAGCTGAAGCAGCCCGTCACCACGCTGTTCGCCCGCTTCGACGAGACCGCGCTGGCCTCGGCTTCGATCGCCCAGGTGCACGCCGCCACGCTGCGCGATGGCCGCGAGGTGGTGCTGAAGGTGCTGCGCCCGGGCATCGCCAAACGCATCGCCAACGACGTGGCGCTGCTGCGCTCGCTGGGCGAGCTGGTGAACCGCTGGCACCCGAACGCCGACAAGATCCGCCCGCTGGAAGTGGTGGCCGAAGTCGAGAAGATGCTGGAGAACGAGCTCGACCTGCAGCGCGAAGGCGCCAGCGCCAGCCTGCTCAAGCGCAATTTCGCCAGCGGCGTGGACATGTACGTGCCGGCCGTCGAATGGGACTTCACCACCGACGGCGTGCTCACGCTGGAGCGCGTGTACGGCGTGAGCTGCGACGACGTGGCGGCGATCGACGCGGCCGGCATCGACCGCAAGGCGCTCGCCGTGAAGGGCGTGCGGGTGTTCTACGAGCAGGTGTTCCGCGACAACTTCTTCC
>DASUJJ010000189.1:0-32149 GCA_036279335.1 Dyella sp. | reverse complement strand
CCCGCCTCGCGCACCGTCGCGGCGGCGTTGCGCAAATGCCCGATGGCCGCCCGGCAACGCTGTTGCGCGACGGCCACGCGCGCCAGGGTCAGCCAGGCCATCGGCTGATGCGGGTCGAGCGCCACGATGGCCTCGAGTTCGGCGGTCGCCGCGCGCATGTCGCCGGCATCCAGGCAACGTCGGGCGCGCTGCCAGTGCGCCTCCAGTTCGCCCGCGGCAGGCGGCGTCCTGGAAGCGCGAAGGCGTGCCGCCGCGGCATGGCCCGCTCGCCTGAAAGAAGGGTGCTCATCGGGGTGCGCGGCGCGCGCGCGTCGGGAACGAACATGGCCGCGACGGTAGCGGCGCCCTTGCGCCTTTGCAAGGCAACGCGCGCGCCGGACACCCGTCGGCGCCGTGATCGCGGCGCGCGGCTACTCCCGCTCGCGTCGGGGCCGATGACCGCGCGGCGGCTCGATCGGTCGGCCGCCGCGCTGACGGCGCAAGCGCGCCTCGAGCGTGGCCGCCTGCTCTTCGCGTTCGTCGTGCAGCTTGAGGTAGTTGCGCCAGCGTTCGGCGCTCAGTTCGCCGGTGTCCAGCGCCACCTGCACCGCGCAGCCCGGCTCGCTGCCGTGGCCGCAGTCGGCGAAACGGCACTGTTCGGCCAGTTGCTCGATGTCGGCGAACAGGTCCAGCTGTTCTTCGCCGGTGAGTTTCAGCTCGCGCATGCCCGGCGTGTCGATGAGACAGCCGCCCGAGGGCAGTTGCAGCAGCGCGCGGTGGGTGGTGGTGTGGCGGCCGCGGCTGTCGTGCGCGCGCACCGCCGCGGTGGCCAGCTTGTCGCTGCCGAGCAGCGTGTTGGTCAGCGTGGATTTTCCGGCGCCGGACGACCCCACCAGCACCGCGCTGTCGCCCGGCTTGAGGTAGGGCGCGAGCAGCTCGGCGCTGTCGCGGCTCTTGCCATTGAGGGCGTGGATCGGCGTGGTGGCAGGCAGGCGCGCGCGCAGCTCGGCCAGCCGCGCGGCGGCATCGTCGAGCAGGTCGAGCTTGCTCAGCAGCACCACCGGCTGGGCGCCGGAATCCTCCACCAGGGTGAGATAGCGCTCGATGCGCGCGGCGTTGAAGTCGCCATCCAGCCCGGTAAGCACCAGCACGTAGTCGATGTTGGTGGCGATGATCTGCCGCTCGTAGCGCTCGCCGGCCGCCGCGCGCGACAGCACCGTGCGGCGTTCCAACACGCGCTGGATGTGCGGCGGCGCACCCGCCTCGAACTCGACGAAATCGCCCACCGACGGCCGCTCCGACGGATCCAGCCCGCGCTTGAGGAAGTGTCCGGCCGGCTGCGCGCCGAACAGATGCTCGCCGTCGTGCAGCTCGTAGCCGGCGCGGTGCTGGGCCACCACGCGGGCGAGCCGCAGGCCTTCCGCGGGCAGCGCGTGGCCGCGCCAGCCGATGCGGCGCAAGCGTTCGATGATCAGGGCATCGCTCATGGTCGGGCGATTATGCCCTGCCCCGGCGCTGGCCGATATCACGCCCCGCGCCGGCTCCCCCGGCACGGGCGACGCTGATAGCATCGGCCGACCCTCCGCGGCATGCGCCGCCGCAGCAAGGCAAAAGGAACCTCTCGTTGTCCCCGATCACACCCAGTGCGCACCTGGCCAACGTGCGCTATGACATCCGCGGTGCATTGACGCGGCGCGCGCGCGAGCTGGAGGCCGAGGGCCGGCCGATCATCAAGCTCAACATCGGCAACCCGGCCCGCTACGGCTTCGAGACGCCGGCGCACCTGCGCGAGGCGATCGCCGCACACCTGGGCGACAGCGAAGGCTACGGCCACGAGCAGGGGCTGGAGGAGGCCCGCGCCGCCATCGCCGACCAGCAGCGCGCCCGCGGTTCGCGCGGGGTGGACGTCGAGCGCATCTTCATCGGCAACGGCGTGAGCGAGCTGATCGACATCAGCCTGCGCGCCCTGCTGCAGAGCGGCGACGAGGTGCTGCTGCCCCGCCCGGACTATCCGCTGTGGAGCGCCGCCACCATCCTCAACGGCGGCACGCCGCGCTACTACCGCTGCCTGCCGGAGAACGGCCACCTGCCCGACCCGGCCGAGATCGAGGCGCTGATCACCCCGCGCACCCGCGCACTGGTGCTGATCAACCCGAACAATCCGACCGGCGCGGTGTACCCGCGCGCGCTGCTTGAGCAGCTGGTGGCGATCGCCGCGCGGCATCACCTGCTGCTGCTGTGCGACGAGATCTACGACGAGATCCTCTACGACGACGCCGTGTTCCAGCCGCTGGCGGAAGTGGCCGGTGAGGTGCCGTGCGTGAGTTTCGGCGGCTTGTCCAAGGTGCACCGTGCATGCGGCTACCGCATCGGCTGGATGAGCCTGTCCGGCGATCCCGCGCACACGGCCGCCTATCGCGACACGCTGCAGCTGCTCGCCGCGCTGCGCCTGTGCGCCAACGCCACCGCGCAGTGGGCGGTGCTGCCGGCGCTGCAAAGCGCGCCGACCATCCACGCGCTCACCGCGCCGGGCGGTCGGCTGCACGAGGCGCGCCGCGCGGTGATCGAGGGCGTGGCCGCCAGCGATCATCTGCAGTTGGTCGCGCCCGCGGGGGCGCTGTACGCGTTCCCGGAAGTGCGCGCCGATCGCGTGCCGGTGTTCGACGACCACGCCTTCGCCCTGCGCCTGCTTGAGCGCGAATCGGTGCTGGTGATACCGGGCGACAGCTTCAATGTCCCGGCCAGCCGCCAGTTCCGGCTCACCCTGCTGCCGCCGCCGCACGAGCTGCGCGAGGTGTTCGTGCGCATCGAGCGCGTGCTGGCGGGCATGGCGGCCGAGCAGGCGCCGCGCGTGGCCGTTGCCGGTTGAGCACGGCCACAGCATGAACACGCTGCATCGGTCGCTGCGCCATCTCGCCCTGGGCGACTCCTACACCATCGGCGAGGGAGTACCCGCCGATGCCCGCTGGCCGGTGCAGCTGGCGCGGCAGCTGAGCGCACAGGGCATGGCGCTGGAGCCGCCGCGCATCGTCGCCACCACCGGCTGGACCACCGACGAGCTCGCCGCAGCCATGGACGAAGCGCAACTCGCGCCGGCGTACGATCTGGTGACCCTGCTGATCGGCGTGAACAACCAGTACCGCGGCCGCAGCGCCGACGAGTACATCGCCCAGTTCGGCCGGCTGCTGGCGCGTGCGGTGGCGCTGGCCGGCGGTCGGCCCGAGCGCGTGGTGGTGGTATCGATCCCCGACTGGGGCGTCACCCGCTTCGCCCGCGAGCACGGGCACGACGCGACGGCGATCGGGGCGGCGCTGGACCGCTTCAACACGCTGGCGCGCGCTGCCACGGAGGCAAGCGGTAGCGCCTTCGTCGATATCACCGACCTCTCGCGCGACTACCCCGACGAGCTGGCCGACGACGGCCTGCACCCGGATGCGCGGCAGTACGCGCGCTGGGTCGAGCGGATCGCCCCGGCCGCCCACCGCGCACTGCGCTGAGGCAGCGGCAACCGCACTGCAACCTCGCCGCCATCCCGCGGTGATGCGCCGTGCCGACACTGGTGCCCCGGGTTACCACCGGGAACCGATGCCATGGCCACCTTGCGCTGCCGCAGCGCCTTCATCTCCGACGTCCACCTCGGCACGCCCGACTGCAAGGCGCGCTACCTGCTCGACTTCCTGCGCCAGCTGCGCTGCGAGCGGCTGTATCTGGTGGGCGACATCATCGATCTGGAAGCGCTGGGCAAGCGCATGGGCTGGCAGGCCGAGCACGGCGCGGTGATTGCCGAAGTGCTCGACATGGCCCGCCGCGGCGTCGAGGTCACCTACATCCCCGGCAACCACGACGCGGCGCTGCGCGGCCTGGCGGGGCAGGATTTCGGCGGCGTGCGGATCGCGCTGGACGCGGTGCACAAAGGTGCCGACGGGCGCCGCTATCGGGTCAGCCACGGCGACGAATTCGACCCCGAGCAGATCGGCCGCGGCTGGATGCGGCACCTGGGCGAGGCGATGCACCGCTTCATCTGCTGGAGCAACCGCCGCGTCCATGCGCTGCGCCGGCGCATGGACATGCCCTACCTGCCGCTGTCGATCATCGTGAAGTCGCACGTGCGCAAGGCGCTGGCGTACATCCGCGCCTACGAGCAGCGCGTGGCCGACGACGCCCGCGAGCGCGGCTTCGACGGGCACATCTGCGGCCACATCCACTTCGGCCAGGTGCGCGACATCGACGGCGTGCTCTACCTCAACGACGGCGACTGGGTGGAACACTGCACCGCGCTGGTGGAAGACCACACCGGCGCGATGGAGCTGATCCACTGGAGCGAGCAGCCCACGGCCCTGGGCCGCGCCAGCCGCGAGCTGGTGCTGCCCTCGCCCGCCGCGGCGCTGGCGCTGGCGCCGCTGGCACGACGCCGAAGGGATCTGGGCGAGCTGCGCCCCGCCGCCTGAGGGTTCGCGGCGATCCGGCTGCATCCTCGGCGCAGGCGCGTCGGGGCGGAAGCCCCTCCCACAGGCACGTCCGAGGCGTCAGCTTTTTTGTGGGAGCGGCTTCAGCCGCGACGCGCGGACTGGCTGGCCGATTCGCCCGGGTCGCTTGAACTCCACCGCGGCCGCCAGCACATGGGAGGGGCGTATCATTGCCGTCTTTGCCGGAGCCCCCCATGTCCCTCGATCCCGCCATCCGCGAACGCATCCAGTCCCTGCTCAGCGCCCATCGCGTCGTGCTGTTCATGAAGGGCAACCGCCAGCAGCCGATGTGCGGCTTCTCCGCGGCCGCCACCAACACCCTGAACGAGCTGCTGCCGGACTACCACACGGTCAACGTGCTGGAAGACCAGGAAATCCGCGAGGGCATCAAGCTCTACGGCGAGTGGCCCACCATCCCGCAGCTGTACGTGGACGGCGAGCTGGTCGGCGGCTCGGACATCATTCGCCAGATGTACACCAGCGGCGAGCTGCACACGCTGTTCGGCGCCGCCGCCCCGGACCGCACGCCGCCGGAAATCACCATCACCGACAAGGCCGCCGAGATGATCCGCCAGGGCACCGCCAGCGCCACGGGCGTGGCGATCCACCTGGAGATCGGCCCGGACCACAGCGCGGGCTTCCAGCTGGCGCCGGCCGGCGACCACGACATCGTGGCCGAATCCAACGGCCTGACCATTCATTTCGATCCGGCCAGCGCCCAGCGCGCCAAGGGCATCGTGATCGACTGGGTCTCCACCGTGCAGGGCGAAGGCCTGAGCCTGAGGTTTCCCGGCGCGCAGGAGATCAAGTCGCTGACCGTGCAGGAACTGCAGCAGCGCCTGGCCGCCGGTGACCTCATCCTGATCGACGTGCGTCCGGCCAGCGGCCGCGCGCAGGCCGCGCCGCTCGCCCATGCCCGCGTGCTGGAAGACGAGGGTTTCGACAAGCTCGCCGCCCTGCCCAAGGACACCGCGCTCGCCTTCATCTGCCACCACGGCGTGTCCAGCCGTGGCGTCGCCGAGCGCTTTGCCGCGCACGGCTTCAGCAACGTGCACAACGTCGAAGGTGGCATGGACGCCTGGGCCGAGCAGATCGACCCCAGCGTGCCGCGCTACTGAACCGCCCCGCGGGCTCCCGCGTTGCGTGAAAGAACGGCGCCCTCGGGCGCCGTTTTTGCTGGGACCGGATGGCGCCAGCTCAGACGGCTTCCGACGGCAGCTCGCAGGCGGTATTGAAATCACCGATGGCCTGAACCAGGTCGGTGACCGCGGCCTGCTCGGCGTCGCTGAGATCGGGATTCCAGCTGTCCAGGATCAGCACCACGCGGGTGGCGTCGCTGCGATTCCAGGCCTCGTGTTCGAAGGTGTCGTCGAAGGTGACGCAGCTGCCTTCGCGCCAGGCGTGGATCTGTCCGCCTACGCGCAGCGCGCAGTCCTTGGGCACGATCAGCGGCAGGTGGGTGACCAGGCGGGTATTGGTCACGCCGCGGTGCGGCAGGATGTGGGTGCCGGCGCGCAGCACCGAGAACAGCGCCTCGGGCGCGTGGCCGGGGATGCGCACCAGCGGTGCGGCATCCAGCAGGGCGCTGGTGCGCGGACAGGCCGCACAGTGCTCGGCGTAGCGCTCGCCGTGGCGGTGGAAGAAGTAGGCATCCCAGGCCGCCTCGTGGCCGTCCGAACCGCGCAGCATCGACTGCGCCTGCTCCGGGCTTTCCACGCCCAGGAACGACTCCAGCGGCTGCTCGCCGGCGAGCACGCCCAGCAGCTCTTCGCGCACCGCTGCGGTGGCGGCCTCCAGCGCCTCGTGCCACGGAAAACGCTGCCGCGGGTAGTACGGCTGGCTGGGTACGTCGGGAAAGTAGAGGAACAGCGGACGCTGGCGCGGATCGATCGCGGGCATCGGCTCCAGCCCGAGGTGGATCGCCAGCGCGCGGTCCACGCGACGCAGCTCGGAGCGGCCGTAGCGCTCGCGCAGCGGCTCCAGCGCGGCATCGAACAGACGCTTGCGCCCGGCATTGGCGTAGTTCATCGCGTATTTCACCGGCTCGCGCAGGCCGGGTGCGGTGCTTGCGTCGCTGAGCCAGCGGCCCTGTTCCTGCGCGCTGCGCACGGCCACGAAATAGGCGATCAGCGCCTCGTCAGCGCGGCCCAGTTGCTCGAGCGCAATCCCCAGACGCAGGCGCGCCACGAACATCTTCGGCGCCAATTCCAGCGCCCGCCGCAGATGCGCCGCGGCCGCCTCGAAATCGCCCGCGGCAAGCTGCACGCTGCCCAGCTGGTGGGCCACGCCGGCGTGTTCGGGATGCGCGCGCTCGGCCCGGCTCAGCAGCATCATTGCGCGCGGCCCGTTACGGCGCGCCAGCTCGCGATCGGCCAGAAACAGCAAGGCATCGGCGTTGTCGGGCTCGTGCTCGAGCAGTTGCCGATACGTCGACTCGGCCGCCTCCATCTGGCCACGCTGCATCTGTGTGCGGGCTGCGTCACGCAGGAATGCGGGCTCGGGCGAGGGGGAAACGCTCATCGGGGCATGCTCCACAGGTCGTGCCGTACCACCGCCATCGCGGCGCGTGGCGGGTTGTGGTGAGCGGGCATAATAGCGGCCTGCGGCACGGCCGCGCCCCGTGACGCCCTGGAGCCCCGATGCCGGCACGACTGGACGGCCTCACCCCTGACCTGACTCGGGCGGCATCTGCCGCCGCCCAGGCACTCGACGCCGGTCGACCCGATGTGGCGGCGGCGCAGTTGGGCCCCCTGCTGGCAAACCAGCCCGATCATCCCGAGGTGCAGCGCCTGCACGCCGGGGTGCTCGGCATGCAGGGACAACACCATGAAGCTGTTGCACTGATGCGGACGGCGCTTGCGCAGCGCCCCGGCGACCCTGCCTTCCACAACACCCTCGCCACACTGCTGGGCCAGGCGGGCGACTACGACGGGGCCATCGAGGCCCTGCGCGCGGCGTGCCGGCTGCAGCCGGACATGACGCTGGCCTGGTACAACCTCGGCGTGATGCTGACCCGCAGCGTGCGCAACAGCGAGGCGGAGGATGCGCTGCGTCGGGCCGTGGCACTCGATCCGCGTGCCATCGACGCCCGCGCACTGCTGGCCGACCTGCTGCGCATGCGCGGACAACCGGCCGACGCCGCTGCCGAATACCGCCGCGTGCTGGCCGAGCAACCGTGGGCCGGCATGGCGTGGTGGGGCCTGGCCGATCTCAAGACGATTCGCATGGACGAGGGCGACATCGTCGCCATGCAGGCAGCGCTGCGGGAGCCACGCGCCACCGACGATGACCGCATCGCGATCGGTTTCGCACTGGCGCGCGCACTGGACGATCACGGTCAACTGGACCAGTCGCTGCAGGCCATTGCCGCGGCCAACGCCACGGCGCGGAAGCGCCAGCAATGGCACGGGGCCCAGTACTCCGCGGCAATCGATGCACTGGCCGCCGCTTTCGAGCCAGCGCCCGCCGGCGCGGATGATCGCTCGCTCGGGCACGAGGTGATCTTCATCGTCGGCCTGCCACGCTCCGGTTCCACCCTGGTCGAGCAGATCCTTGCCTCGCATCCCGAGGTGGAAGGCAGCGGTGAGCTGTCCGATCTGCCGCAGGTGCTGGCCGAGGAGTCGCGCCGGCGCGGCCAGCCCTTCCCGCGCTGGGTGGCGCAGATGCAGCCGGCGGACTGGAGCCGGCTGGGCCGCCGTTACCTCGAGCGCACCGCGCACTGGCGCCAGCGCCGGCCGCGCTTCACCGACAAGCTGCCCAGCAACTGGATCTATGCCGAAGCGATCCGCGCCATGCTGCCGGGGGCGCGCATCGTGGGCTGCCGCCGCGATGCGCTGGAAACCTGCTTTTCCTGCTATCGCCAGCGGCTGGACAACAACGAATACACGCGGGATTTCGCCGACCTGGCGCGCTTCTGGCGCGACTGCGATCGAAGCCTGCGGCGGCTGGTCGATCGCCACCCCGACGCGGCGATGGTGCACGACTACGAGCGCCTGTTGGCCGATCCGGAAGCGTGCATCCGCGACCTGCTGGCGTTCTGCGGCCTGCCGTTCGATCCGGCCTGCCTGCGTTTCCATGAAAATACCCGCGAAGTGCGCTCGCCCAGCGCCAGCCAGGTGCGCCAGCCGCTGCGCGTGGATACGGCGCACAGCACCCGCTACGGCGCGCTGCTGGACCCGCTGCGCCTTGCACTGGGACTGCCGCCGTGGCGAGGCTGATCCAGCTGCAGCAGGCCCGCGTGCCATGACGGCAACGCGGCCCGCGCCGTCCGCGCACGACCAGCGGACGCTTCAGGCGGCACAGGCCATGCTGATGCGTGGCGATGCCGGCGGAGCAGCCGCCACGCTGGATGCGGCGCTTGCGGCTTGCCCCGGTTCGGACGAACTGGCGCTGGCACGAGCCGGCGTTGCCACCCGGCAAGGCGATCCGGCCGAGGCCGAAACACAGCTGCGGAACATCGTGCGGCGAACGCCGGGACACCTGCCGGCGGCATTCGCGCTGGCGCGCCTGCTGCGCGACCAGGGTCGCATGCTGGCCGCGGCCGACGCGCTGAGCGCAGCCTGCCGGGCGGGCGCGGTCACCATTGAACAGCGGATCGACGCGGTGGAACTGCTCGACGACTGCGGCGGCCAGGCCGATGCACTGCAGCTGTGCGCTGATGCCTTCGCGCAGGGGATCGATGACCCGCGCCTGCGTGCGCACGCCGGCGCGCTGGCCTCGCAACTGGGGCGTTTCGACGAGGCGCGCGTGCACCAGGAAGCCGCGCTGCGGGCCACGGCGCTGGCGCTGGAATGGCACGTTCCGCTTGGCCTGGCCGGCCTGCAGCGCTACGGCGACCCACGGCATCCCGACATCGCCTGGTTCGAGCAGCTGCTGACCCGCGGCGAGCTGAGCCCGCACGCCCGCAGCGGGCTGCTGTTCGCGCTCGGCAAGGCCTGGGACGACCTCGGTGAGCACGCTCGCGCGGCAGCCGCGTGGAGCGAGGCAAACCGCCTCGTGCGCGAGCAGCACCCGTGGAACGGCAAGGCGTGGCGGCGCAGCGTGCAGATGCGGCTGGCGCGTCCCGCGCCGCCCGCGCTGCCCGATGGCGACCCGAGCTGGACGCCCGTCTTCATCGTGGGCATGCCGCGCTCGGGCAGCACGCTGCTGGCCGAGCGACTGGCGCTCCATCCCGCGGTGCGCCATCGCGGCGAACTGCCCTGGCTGCCCACGCTGGCGGCAAAGCTCGGAGCGATGGCGTCGGATCAGGAGCGGGCGGCGCAGATGCCGGCCGCCGCCGCAGCCTACCGGGCGCAGCTCGTACAGGATGACGCCCCGGCGCGCTGGTACATCGACAAGCAGCCGCACAACTACCTGCACGTGGACCTGATCCTCACCCTGTTCCCGCAGGCGCGGGTGATCCACTGCCGGCGCGATCCGCGCGACACCGCGCTGTCGCTGTGGATGCAATCGTTCCATCCCGGCACGCAGGACTTCGCCAGCGACTTTGGCAACATTGCGACCGTCATGCAGGGATCGCAGCGGCTCATGGCGCATTGGCGGCGCCGCTATCCGGACGCCGTGAGGGAAGTGCACTACGAAGATCTGGTGCGCGATCCTGTGGCCTGCATCGCCGCGCTGGCCGCTTGGCTGGGGCTGCCGGAGGTCGAGGCGCCCGCTGCTCCGGAGCCCGGCCGAGCCATCAACACGGCCAGCCTGTGGCAGGCGCGGCAGCCGGTGTACACCCGGTCGGTGCAGCGCTGGCGCAACTATGCCGAGCTGATGCCCGAGCTGGCCCGGATGGCGGAGCGCTGAGGATCAGCTGGCCGACTCGTCCGCGTCGGCCACCGAATAACCCCAGTGGCGAAGCATCGGATCGAGGATCGGCAGCGCCGGCGCCAGCGCCTCCCGGTAGCGCTTCCAGCGATCGAGACCCTTGCGGTTCACCGGCTGGGTGACCTGGGCGTAGCTGGGGGTGGCGATGAAGCCCTTGTCGCGCGCGTGCTGATCGAAATGCAGCAGCGGCGAGGCGTCCTCCAGCCCCAGGAAATCGGCGATGCGGCGCGTCTGCGCGGCGGGGTCGGCGACCAGATCCTCGTAGCGCGAAACGAACACGTTCGGCTGGAACAGCGCCACGTCGTGCAGCCAGCATTCCATCGCCGTGACGTAGGCGGTGGCCAGCTTTTCCATCGACGCGCACGCCACCGCCAGCACCGCGGCGCGGAAGTTCTGCATGTAGTTGCTGACCAGCACGTCGCACGGATGGCGCAACGCCAGGATGAACTTCGCCTCGGGGAACAGCCGGTAGATCAGCGGCAGCCAGAGCATGTTGAGCGGGTTCTTGTCGACCAGCTGCGCGCTCCATCGCCGCTGGATCTTCGAGCACACCAGGCTCACGTAGCCCTTGCGCAGCTCGTCGCACGCATGCTGGTCGAGCTTGTGCAGATCCTGCGGGACCATGATGCCGTGGTCGGCCAACTGGTCGGACAGGATCGTGAAGAACGGCCGCTCATCCATCGACTGCAGTGCCGGATGCGCGTCGAGCATCTGCTCCAGCAGCGTCGTGCCCGAGCGCGGGAAGCCCACGATGAACACGGGCGAGTTCGCACCGTCCGGCGCCTGCAGCGTCGGCCAGCGCCGGAACTCGTTGGCACCGATGCGCTCCACCGCGGCAGGCAGCACCGGCGCGCCCGGATCAAAACGGCGCGGCGCGTTGATCCTGAGCTCCTCGATCTGGCGGGCATGTGCCTCGCGCAGTGCCTCGATCGCGCCAGGGTAGTCGCGCAGCTTGTCGCACGTCTCGGCCAGGGTGAAGAAGTGGGCGTAGTCATCGGGCGTGCGCGGACCGCACTGCTGAAGCATTCGGCGCGCCTGCTCCGTCTGTCCACGACGCAGTGCGAGCTTGGCGCGCTGGTGAACGATTTCCAGCTGCGCCTCGTCGTCCAGCGTGGGATACGTCCGCTCCACCCGATCCAGCAGCGCGGTGCTGGCATCGAGGTCGTTGATGCGTTCGTAGACGGCCGCCAGCAACAGCTGCGCAGGCAGGTGGCCAGGCGTGCGGGTCAGCAGTTCCTCCAGCAGCACGCGGGCGATATTGGCCTCCCCGAGCACCAGCTGCAGGTCGGCAAGCTCGAGCTGCAGGGGGTCGTCCAGCGTGGTCCAGCTGCGCCACGGCCGGATCAGCTCCTCTGCCCGCGAATCGCGGCAGGCCGAGCAGGCCCGCGCGGCGTGGATGCGCATCGCCGGTGAAGCGGGATCGAGCGCGTGAGCGCGCAAAAACGTATCGCGGGCGGCCGGGAAATCCTTCTGCTCCAACTGCAGGAGGCCAAGATTGGCCAGCTGTTCCAGATTGTCCGGCGCCAGGGCAATCGATTGCCGGTAGGCGGCCTCGGCTTCCTGCCGGCGGCCGGCCTCACGCAGTGCGGTCGCGTAATTTCCCCAGTGGATCGAATCGTCGGGATGGGCCCGGGCCAGCGTCTGGTAGAGCTCCAGCGCCTCGGACAGGCGGCCCTGCTGTTGCAGGGCAATGGCGAGAAACAGCAGCAGATCGGCGTCGTCGGGACGCTCCATCAGCGCGGTGCGGGAAAGGCGCTCGGCATCAGCCAGCCGGCCGGACTGCAGGGCGCTGAGAATATCGTTGATCACGTGAGCGGCAACTTGGCAGAAGAAAGGCCGCGCGGGTTGCCCCGCGCGGCCTTTCAGCTTCAGCTACTCAATGCGAGTTCGTCAATCAGAACGACACGGTCACGCGAGCCCAGTAGTAGCGGCCCTGCAGATCGAAATCGCTCGGATCGGTGTTGGCGTTGAGGGTGTTGTTGGCGTACAGGAACGGCGGCTGCTTGTCGAACAGGTTGTTCACGCCCAGATCGATACGGGTGTTGAGCGGCTCGTAGTTGTAGCCGACCGACACGTCGTTGTAGATCGTCGCGCCGTACTTGAACTGGATCCCCGGCAGACCCTGCACCGGGTTCGTGTCCTGCGACGGGCTCAGCGAGCCGTTGCGGAACGCGCCGATGTAGCGCATGCGCCAGGAGGCACTCCAGTCGCCCAGGTTCCAGTTCACGAAGCCGTTGCCGCGCCAGCGCGGGAACAGGCACACGCCGCCGCCGCTGGGGCAGGTCGAGGCCTGGCTGGAGCCGAACGGCATGAAGTGACCGGCATCGGTGAACACCGTGTTGGCATCGGTACCCGGCGCCGTCTGCTGGTCGTAGCGCGACAGGTACGTCGCATCCAGCCCCACCACGAAGTTGCCGAAGGAGAACTCCGGCAGCCTGTAGCGCGACGAGAAGTCGACACCCGACACGTCGGTACGACCCAGGTTGCCGGTCGGCTCGATGATCTGCGCGATCTCGCCCGGGTTGGCGCTGCCGGCTGGGAAGCGGGTGATCAGCGGGCAGTACTGGGTGACGCCGTTGTAGCAGAGGTCGAGCACGGTCTGCGCGCCGATCGAGGAGATCGTGTCATTCAGGTACAGGTGCCAGAAGTCGGCGCTGAACGACAGGCCCGGCACGTAGTTCGGCGAGTAGACAAAGCCCACGTCGAACGACTTGCCCTGCTCCGGCCCCAGCGGGAAGCCGGCGTACTGCGAACCGGCGCTGACGCCCTTGATCTGCTGGCCGGCGGCCACGTTCTGGTCCTGGAAGCTGCCGTCGGTAGGCACGCCCACGCAGGCCGGATTGCCGGCGGTGGTGATGCCGTCGCAGGGATCGCTGCTGAGCTTGGGCGCATCGCTGATCGGCGCACCATAGACATCGTCGATGGTCGGTGCACGGAACACCTCCGACACCGTACCACGCAGCAGCAAGTCGGTGATCGGGCGGTACTCGACGGCGAACTTGGTGTTGTTGGTGCTGCCGAAGGTGCTGTACTTCGAGTAGCGATCACCGATGGTGACGTTCAGTGCCTGCACAAAGGGCATGTCGGACAGGATCGGCACGAACACCTCAGCATAGCCTTCCTTCACGTTGTAGCCGCCGCGCAGCGGTGACGAGCATTGGCTGCCGAGCGTGCAGTTGCCGGTGGCCGGGTCGATCAGCAGCAGCGGGTCGATCTCCGAGCGGGTGTATTCCTTGCGATAGGACAGGCCGCCGGCGAACTGCACCGTACCCGCCGGCAGGTCGAACAGGCCACCGTTGACGTCGGCCGAGTAGACCCGCTCGATGTCGAACTGGTTGCTGATCGCCGGCACGGCGGCCGCCTGCAGCGCTGCCACCGAGTTCGGGTCGAACAGATTGAACGGGTTGAACGGCGTGCAGCCACTGATCACGTTGCCCGGCGTGCCGCACTTGACCGTACCATCGGTATCCAGGAAGGACGGGCCGAGATCGGCGTTGATCTTGTCCTGGTTGGGCAGGCCGCGGGTAATCGTCTGACGCGAGAAGTGGCCGTAGCCCATGCCCACGTCCCAGTTCCAGTCGTGGTCGAGCAGGGTGAAATCACCCTTGAACCCGGTATGAATCTGGTCGGTGGTGGTGCCGTAATTGGCCGAGCGGTTGCCGGCCGAGACCAGGCGCGCGCGATAGTCCAGGCCGGCGGACGAGTATTCCTCGCCGAAGGGGTTGTAATAGCTGTCGGCCGAGATCACCGCACCGTACAGGCTGCCCAGCAGCGCCGGGGCCAGCTGGAAGCCCGAGCTGGTCTTGTTGTGATATGCGTCCATGTAGGCCTGGACGTGGTCGCCGAGGTCGTAGGTGCCCTTCAACCACAGGCTGGTGCGCTCCTGCGGGGTCTGGATCAGGTTGACCGTGGCGTAGTTGTACTTGTCCGCGTTGGTAAAGCAGTGATAGTCGGTCGCGATGTTCTGGCCGCTGGCGCCGGGGTTCAGTGCGACAACGTCATTGTCGCAGTTGTACTGCGCCCGGTACTGCTCGGGCAGCTGGATGCGGCCATAGGCAGGAAAGGTCGAACCACCGATGTAGCTGTAGATCGGGGTCTGGCTGCTGCCATAGATCGACACCGCGTTCTTGGAGAAATCGCGGTTGGCGGCCGCCACGGCTTCGGTCTTGTTGTAGTCGACGCCGCCCATGATGCTGCCCTTGTCGGATGTCTGGCCGAACGTGAAGGTGTAGCCCTTCGAGCGACCGTCGGCATGACCGGACTGACCGTAGTTCAGCGTGAACTGCGCGCCCTGGTAATCCTTCTTCAGGATGAAGTTGACGACGCCGCCGATGGCGTCGGAGCCATACACCGAGGAGGCGCCGTCGGTCAGCACTTCGATGCGCTCGATCATGTCGGCCGGGATCGAGTTCGGGTCGCTGTTGATGATGCGCTTGCCGTCGATCAAGACCAGAGTGCGCTGGGCACCGAGGCCGCGCAGGCCGATGCTGCTGCTGCCGGAGCCGCCGCCGTTGTTGACCTGCGGATTGGTGTTGCCGCCGGTCACGGCGGGCAGCTGCTGCACGATGTCGCCCAGCGTGAGCTTGCCGGTCGCCTTGATCTGCGCGGCATCGATGGTCACGACCGGGTTGGACGTTTCCAGGTCGACGCGGCGGATGTGCGAGCCGGTGACCGTGACCGTCTGCAGGTTGGTGACGTCTTTCTGATCGGCGGGCTTCTGCTGGGCCGTGTCCTGCGCAAAGGCAGGCATGGCGACGCCAGCGGCAAGGACGGCGCCGATCGTCAGTGCGGTACGCACGGATGCAGCCAGCTTGTTGGTGTTGGTTTTCATGATGTGCCCTCCCGGGGCCATTGCTGAAAAAACAGGTGGGGTGTCACGCAAAAAAATACGATTTTTTTCAACACGTGTTCTTGCCGCCCTTTATCACGTTTTTCTTACATCTGGTCAACGCCCGGCTTGCTTTCTTGTGTCAAAAAGGGGGCCTCGATCCGGGCACGCCATGCCGCCTTGCAGCCCTCTCTTTTCCCGCACAAGGCAGCGCTCTGGCCGCGCCCGACCGGCGCCGACCGCACGCTCGCGCTCAACCGACGCGCACGCGCGTCCGGCGACGGGCTTGGTGGGTGCCTGGGCGCGCCACCCCTATGCAAACAGCGCGCCCGACCCGGCGGCGGTGGTACGGAGCCCTGACCCGGCTGCACGGGCTGCACGTCGCAGGATCCTTAGCTTGTGTCGTGGACTTGTTCGCCGAGCACACCCAGAGGGCGGCGTGGACCGGCACTGCCAGACCGGCCCGGCGATCATTTCGGCGGAGCATCTTTCAGCGGGTGCCCGGCGCACCGCGGCCGGCGCCGCGGAGGGTGCCGGCAGTGGCCGCACCCCGCGTTTGCGGCGTGCTGAAGGGCTCGCCGCCCGACGCCGATATCGGCGCCGGCCTGCTGCTTTGCGGCGTGGCTCACGGTGTCGCGGCGCGTGATATGTTCGGCGCGCCTTCCACAGGGGTGACACGTCATGCGCATGGGCCTGGCCATTGATGCTTCCTGCGACCTGCCGCAGGCGTTCATCGAGCAACACGACATCGCGGTGATGCCGATCGCCGTGCGTATCGACAAGGACGTGTTCAAGGACAACCGCGACCCGGCCGAGATCCAGCGCTTCTTCGACCTGAAGATGGGCAGCCGCAGCCATTCCGCGTCCACCGAACCGTGCTCGGTGGAGGACGTGCAGAAGCTTTTCCTGGAAAAACTCGTCCTGGAAAAGGACTGCGTGTTCTGCCTCACCATCACCGCCACGCGCAGCCCGATCAACGACCACGTGATCAAGGCCAGCTTCGCGGTGCTCAAGCACTACCGCGACGTGCGCGACCAGATCACGATGCCCGGCCCGTTCCTGATGCGGGTGATCGACACGCGCTCGGTGTTCGCCGGCTCGGCGCCGACGATCGTGGAAGCGGCGCGGCTGTTCAATACCGGCCAGACGCCGGCGGCGATCCGCGAGCGGCTGACCTACATCGCCAACAATTCCTACGGCTACATGCTGCCGCGCGACCTCTACTACCTGCGCGCCCGCGCCAAGACCAAGGGCGACCGCAGCGTGGGCCTGTTCAGCGCGGTGATGGGCTCGGCGCTGGACATCAAGCCGCTGCTGCGCGCGTATCGCGGCGAGACCGGGCCGGTGGGCAAGGTGCGCGGCTTCGAGCACGGCGTGGAAACGCTGTTCGACTACGTGATCAAACGCGTGCACGCCGGCCTGCTGGTACCGGCGGTGTGCCTGAGCTACGGCGGCGACCTGGCCGATGTGCCGAAGCTGCCCCGCTACGACGCACTCAAGGCCGCCTGCGAGGAATGCAAGGTCGAGCTGATGCTGGCGCCGATGAGCATCACCGGCATGGTCAACGTGGGCGAAGGGGCGCTCACCGTGGGCTTTGCCGCGGAAGAGCACGTCGCCGAGTTCTGAACGGACTCCGGCACAACACACGGCACCCGCCCATGACATTGCCTCGCGCCCTGCTTGTCGGCTGCCTGCTCCTCCTCATCACGGCGCCAGCGGCTGGAGAGACCGTCTACAAGTGCACCAGCGCGGGCGGTGCGGTGTCCTATCAGGACGCACCCTGCCCGCGCACGCAGAAGCAGCAGCCGATCCATCTCTTGGCGACACTGCCGGCGCCGCCCGCCGCACCGCCGCCGGAAGCCGCGCCAGAGGCGGCGGCACCCGCTCCACCGCCGCCCGCCGCACCGGCACCTGTCGCAGCGCTGCCCGTGATGTACAGCTGCCAGCGCGCCACCGACGGCAAGGTCTACCTCAGTCGCAACGGCAATCCGCAGCCGTATCTGGCGCCATTCGGCGTGCTCGGCGCGGTGCAGGCGCCGCTCGCTTCGGTCTACGGGCCCGGCGGCGGTGGCGGCGCTTCGGCACCCGAACTCAACCGCGGCAAGGTGACCAGCGGCCTGGTGGCCAACAATTACGTATGGGTGCAGGATGTCTGCCGCGAACTCGGCCCCGAGGAAACCTGCGAGGCACTGCAGGACGAGTACGACGACAACGAACACAAGCTCAAGCAGGCGTTCAAGAGTGAGCGGGCGCCCTTCGAGCAGCGTGAGAGCGAACTGCAGGCGCAGCTGCGCAACTGTCGCCGCTGAGTGGCTGCGAAGAAGTCGTCCGCCTGCGGCGCGCCCTGCCCGCCACCCGCATCGGCAACGACCGGCTGAGGAGGCGCCAGCCACGGCGATCGAAGTTCACCCAGGTCCCACCGACCGACTGCGCAAGGCGTGCGCAAAGTGATGCAAGTGCCGGTGCAGCGGGTACTTGCGTGAGCCACCCACAGGCTTGTCCACAGGCGATCCCCAGCCGCAGTGGACAACTCCGGCGGCGCCTGGCCAGGTTCGCATCAAACCGGTGAAATCCCTTGTGCCACAAGGGCTGGCGGCATCGCTCCACAGACTTGTCCTGCCGCTGTCCACAGCCGCTGTGGACAACCCGTCCAGCTCAGAACCCGTAGCTGATGAAGCCGCCGTCCACCGCCAGCACCTGGCCGGTGATGTAGCTGGCCGCGGGCAGGCACAGGAAGGCGATCGCCGCAGCGACTTCTTCCGGCTCGCCGATGCGCCGCAGCGGCGTGTGGTCGAGCACCTCGTCCAGGTAGTCCGGATCGGCCAGCGCGCCGTCGGTGCGCTGAGTGCGGATGTACCACGGCGCCACCGCATTCACGCGAATGCCGTCCACCGCCCACTCGGCGGCGAGGTTGCGGGTGAGCTGGTGCAGCGCTGCCTTGCTCATGCCGTACGGCGAGCCGGTGCGCACGTGGGTGATGCCGGACACCGAACCCACGTTCACGATGGCCGCGTTGGCGTGCTGCGCAAGCTGTGGATGCGCCAGCCGGCACATCTCGAAGGCGGAAAACAGGTTCTGCTCGAAGATCGCGCGGTACTCGTCGATCGCGTAGTCGGTGGTGGCCTTCGGCTGGTTGCCGCCGGCGTTGTTGACCAGCAGCGAGAGCGGTGCGTCAAGGTCGGCGATCCAGTCGAATACCGCCAGGCGCTCTTCCGGCTCGGTGAGATCAGCACCAAAGGCCAGCACCTCGATGCCGGGAAAATCGTCGGCCAGCTCGGTACGCACCTGCTCGAGGTAATCCTCGTCGCGCGCCACCAGCAGCAGATCGGCGCCCAGCCCCGCGAGCTCGCGCGCGGCGGCGTAGCCGATGCCCTTGCTGGCGCCGGTGACCAGCGCAGTGTGGCCCTGCAGTTGCCATGCATCGATGCGGGTGTTCATGGGCGGAGCTTAAAGCGCCCGTGCGGTTGCGGGCCAGCCGCCTTGCTCCGACAGGCCGCACGGCGGGACACTCGTGTTCTCGCCCGCACCGGATCTTTCGCCATGTCGCCACGCGCGCCGCTGTCCCTGCTCGCCGCCACCCTGCTGCTTGCCGGCTGCTCGGGCAAGCCACCCGCCCCGCAGGCCGAGGCCAGGCCTGAGCATGTGGCCACGCCCTGGGACGACATGAAGAAGGACGAGCAGCGCGCCAGGGACGTGCAGCAGACCGTCGACCAACAGGCCGCCGAGCAGCGCAAGCAGTTGGACGCCGCCGAGCAGTGAGTCCATCGCGCATCGCGGCGCCTGCGTGATTCGGCACGGCCACGGTAGATCGCCGCGGCTGCCACTCTTTCAGCGGCGCTGATAGCGCAACGAGAAGATCACGCGGGGCCGCTATGCGGCGGTCGAGGCAATCGCGACCCTATCGACGCCGCTAGCGCTGAACTCAGCGCGGTGCGCAGAAGCAATAGGCGTAGACGTTGGGTCGGCCGGCCCGCGCATGGCGCAGCAGCTTCAGCTCCGGCATCGCGCGCGGAAGCTCGGCCATCCAGCTCGGCAGGTGCAGTCCGTAGCTCTGCGCGATGCGCACGGTGGCGCTCTGGTTGAGTCCCACCATGAACCGCTCGAAGCCCTCCAGCGGCTGCTCGATGTAGCGCACCGGAGCATCCTTGGCCAGCTTCGCCTGCTGCTCGGCGTAGGCGACGGCGGCGTCGAGGCCGCCAAGCTGGTCGACCAGCCCGCGATCCAGCGCCTGCTGGCCGGTCCACACGCGGCCCTGGGCGATCGCGTCGATGGCGTCGTAATCCTTGCCGCGCGCCTTGGCCACCCCGCCAACGAAGTCGTGGTAGCCCTTCTCGATGATCGCCTGGATCACCCGCCCCACCCGCGGATCGAGCGGACGGGTGATGTCGAACGCGCCGGCCATCGGCCCGGTGGCCACGCCGTCGCTCTGCACGCCGAGCTTGGCCAGCGTGTCCGGGATCGAGTAGTACATGCCGAAGATGCCGATCGAGCCGGTGATGGTATTCGGCTCGGCGAAGATGCGATCGGCGTTCATCGAGATCCAGTAGCCGCCGCTGGCGGCCACGTCGCCCATCGAGACGATGACCGGGATGCCGGCCTTGCGGGTCAGCTCCACCTCGCGGCGAATCTGCTCGGCGGCATACACCTCGCCACCGGGCGAGTTCACCCGCAGCACCAGCGCCTTGGTCTTCTTGTCCTCGCGCGCGGCGCGGATCAGTGCCGCGGTGGATTGCCCGCCGATCTCGCCCGGCGGCTGCTTGCCGCCGGAGATCTCGCCTTCGGCCACCACCACGGCCACGCCGGGCTTGAACAGGGCGTCGGTATCGTTTGGCAACTGCGCCACGTACGCGGACAGATCCACCGCGCGGAAGCCGCGTCCCTGCTTGCCCGCCGGCACGCCCTCGCGGCGCATCATCGTCTCGACGTCAACCTCGGTGGCGAGGCCATCGACCAGATGCTCGTCCAGCGAGAGCTGGGCCAGATCGCCGTGGGTGCGGCCGATGTTGTCCGGCAGCTGGTCGATGTCGTTGCGCAGGGTGGCCGGGTCCAGCTTGCGCCGCTTGGCCACGCTGGCGAGGTAGTTGTCCCACAGGCCGCTCATCCAGTAGCTGTCGGCCTCCTTCGATTCGGGCGAGGCGTGATCGAGGATGTACGGCTCGGCCGCGCTCTTGAACTGGCCCACGCGGAACAGGTGCACCTGCACGCCGAGTTTGTCCAGCAGGTCCTTGTAGAACAGCCGGTAGTTGGCCAGCCCGGTGATCATCACGCCGCCCTGCGGATCGACCAGCAGGCGGTCGGCGTGCGAGGCGAGGTAGTACTGGCTCTGGTCGTAGTTCACGCCCCAGGCGATCACCGGCTTGCCGGCAGCACGGAAGCGATCCAGCGCCGCACCCACCTCGCGCAGCGCGGCGAAGCCACCGGCCTGCAGCTGGTCGGGCAGCAGCAGGATGCGGGTGATGTGCTTGTCGGTGGTGGCCGCGTCGATCGCACGCACCAGATCGCGCACCTGCACTTCCTTCGGCTCGCTGCCGGACAGGCCCGAGAGCACCCGCTGCAGCGGCGCGATGCTGAACTGCTCGACCAACCGGCCTTCGGGCTTGATCACCAGCACCGAGTCGGGCTGCAGCCCCCGCCCCGCGTGGCGCCCGGCGAACACCCCGACCACCACCAGCAGCACGATGAACAGCAGACCGAAGAACACCGTATTGATGATGACCAGCCGCAGCACGTTGAGCCCGCGCCCGATCACGCCGAGAAAAGCCCAGAAGCCGTTGGGGCGCGAAGCGGTCATGCAGCCATCCTGTGCGGAGCGTGGAGTTTACGGATCGATCGGCAGGGTACCGGCTTGCACCGGTGCGGTCATGTGTGGGTCGTCAGGCTGCGTCGACTTGACCCAGCGCTGGCGCCAGGCGCTGCGCCAGAAGCGGGTGAACAGCATCACCGCCGACACGCTCAGGCCGGCAATCAGCCCCATCCACATGCCGCGCGCGCCCAGCCCCTGATGGAAGGCCAGCCACCAGCCCACCGGCATGCCGACCACCCAGTAGGCGAACAGGGTGATCGCCATCGGCACGCGGGTGTCCTTGAGGCCGCGCAGCGCGCCGTTGGACGCCACCTGGATGCCGTCGGAAAACTGGAATATGCCGGCCAGCAGCAGCAGCTGCGCGGCCAGGTTCACCACCCTGGCCTGATCGGTATACAAGCCGGCGATCCAGTGCGGCGCGCCGAACATCACCGCCGCCGACACCAGCTGCGTGACCAGGCTGAGCCCGATGCCGCAGAATCCCGCATAGCGCACGCCGCGCGCGTCGCCGCGACCCACCGCATTGCCCACCCGCACGGTGATCGCCATCGCCAGCCCGAGCGGGATCATGAAGAACAGCGACGCGACGTTCAGCGCCACCTGATGGCTCGCCACCACTTCGTCACCGAGCCGGCTGATGCCCAGCGCCACCGCCACGAACAGGCCGGCCTCGGCGAGCAGGCTGACCGCCATCGGTACGCCCACCTGCAGCAGCTCGCCGATGCGGCGCCAGTCGGGGCCCTCGAAATGATCCAGCAGGCCCAGGCCGCGATAGTTGCGGTGGCGCAGCACGTAGATCGCGAAGGCGATCAACTCCAGCCACAGCACCAGCGCCGTGGCCATGCCGCAACCGCGCGCGCCCTGCGGCGGCAGGCCGAGCTTGCCGTACATGAATACGTAGCCCAGCGGCACCAGCAGCACCAGGCCACCGAGGCTGAAGAACATCGACGGGCGCGTCAGCGAGAGGCCCTCGGACAACCCGCGCAGGGCGAAATAGCAGGTCAGCGCCGGCGCGCCCCAGCTGATGGCGTTCAAGAACGCGGCCACGTCCGCGCGCAGGTCTGGCGTCACGCCGATCCAGGCAAACAGCGGGCTGGCGTGCCGCGCGGCGAAGCACAGCAGCACGCCAGTGATCAGCGCCAGCCACAGCGCCTGGCGGAACACCGCGCCGATCGCATGCCGACGGCCGGCCCCATCGAGCTGCGCCACCGACGGCGGCAGCGCCATCATCAGGCCGATGCCGGTGACGATGGCCAGCGACCACACGTTGGTACCCACCGCCACCGCACCGAGCACGTGGGTGCTGTAGTGGCCCGACAGCAGCGCATCGATCACGTTGGAGCCGATCGCCGCCAGCTGGGCAGCCACCAGCGGCAGGGCGAGGCGCACGGTGGCGCCGATCTCGTGCGCGACCCGCGCGCGATCGGGACGGAAGGAATTCATGGCACACATGCTGGACCGGGCCGCGCATTCTAGCCGAGCCGCACGGCGCGGCTGATCGCGACGCACGCTTGTGACACCATCGCCGCTTCCGGGGAAGGGATCGATCGATGAACGAGCTGGACCAGGCCGGCGCGGTGCGCTGCGCCAACTGTGGCACGCCGATGCAGGGCGAGTTCTGTCACCACTGCGGGCAGTCGATCCACAGCGTGCTCAAGCCGGTGCACCACATGGTGGAAGACACCCTGGACATGGTGCTGCACGTGGATGGACGCATCGTGCACACGCTGCCGCCGCTGCTGCTCAAGCCGGGCTTCCTCACGCTGGAGTACTTCTCCGGCCGGCGGGTTCGCTACATCGCGCCGTTCCGGCTGATGTTCGTGCTGTGCCTGCTGGCGTTCGCCGTGTCCCATCTGGCGCTGGGCGACTGGGGTGTGGCGCCCGACACGCTGGTGTTGACGACGTCGTTCGACCGCGCCGACTCGCCCGAAAGCGTGCAGCGCCTGCTCGACGCCGAACTGGCTAAGATCCACTCCGCGCGCGCCACCGCCGGGGCAAGCGCGACCGCCATCGCCTCGACGGCGGCAGCCGAAGCGCGCGTGCGCACCGAGGCGGCGCAGCGGCTGGCGGATCTTGCCAGAGGCAGCGATACCCCCGCCGACAGCAAGACGACGCCCCCCATCAACAAGGCGGGCAGCGACCCTGCGGCGGATGCCGCCAACCCCTTCAACTCCCGCTGGGACTCCAGCGCCCACCCGATACGGGTGCCGTGGCTGCCGGAGTTCGCCAATCGGCGGCTCACCCAGGCGGTCGAACACGCGCACGCCAATGCCGAGGCGCTGCAGGCGGGCGGCGAGGCCGGTGCATCGGCAAAGGAGCGGATCACCGCGCAACTGTTCGCCACGCTGCCGCAGATGCTGTTTCTCATGCTGCCGCTGTTCGCCCTGCTGCTGAAGCTGGCCTACGTGTTCAAGCGGCGGCTCTACGTCGAACACATGATCGTGGCCCTGCACAGCCACGCATTCCTGTTCCTGGCACTGCTGCTGGGCGCAGGCCTGCTGATGCTCGAGCAATGGCTGTCCGGATTCGCCAGCTGGGCCGCGCACCCGGTGCAACTGCTGGAGTGGGCGCTGATGATCTGGGCTCCGCTCTATCTGCTGCTGATGCAGAAGCGCGTCTACCGGCAGGGCTGGCCCATGACCGTGGTGAAGTATCTCGCCGTGGGCTGGTGCTACATCTGGCTGCTCACGGCAGCCTTGCTGCTCGGCGTGGCGCTTAGCTTCTCGCACTGAGAACTGCGTCACACTTTGTTCCGGCAAAGGCCTGCCGATCGGACGCCGGGCGCCGGGTTTTGCACAGCGTCACCCAAGTGTCAACCACGTCGCACGGGCGGTTTCAGCCCCGTGACTCTCACCCGGACGGCAATTGCAAGTCATTGATCTGTATTGATATTTAATCGTGACTAAAACTTGCCCATCCCGTCAGGAAGGGCGACAGGGCAGGCCTGGGACGCCCTCCTCCCCGCGACATCCACAGAGTTATCCACAGCAACTGTGGATAAGGCCAAAAAGGGCCGACGAGACGTCACTTATCCCGGTTTCCTAGAGTCCGGCGCAGAAAAAAACGCCAAATGCGCGCGGCGCCGCGAGGTCGACGCCAGCACGCGGCGTTGCCGGCGCTGCTCTTGCACGGCACGCGCCCCCGCTACACTGGCCGGCCATCGAGGTCGCCATGCCCACCGTCGTCCGCGTCGCCCTGCCGGTGCCCCTGCCCACCCTGTTCGATTACCTGCCGCCCGCCCGGGGCGAACCGCAGGCGGGCAGCCGCGTGCGGGTGCCGTTCGGGCGCGGCAGCAAAGTGGGCATCGTGGTCGATCCTTCGGCCGCCTCGATGGTGGCCGAGAGCCGGCTCAAACCGGTGGCCGAGGTGCTGGACCCCGCGCCGCTGCTGGACGCCGAACTGATGCAGACGCTGGCGTGGGCCGCCGACTACTGGCTCGGCGCGCCGGGCGAGGTCTACGCCAATGCGCTGCCGCTGGCACTGCGCGAACCGCGTCCGTGGCCGGACACGCGCGAGGAATACTGGCAACTGACCGCTGCCGGTCGCAGCGCGCTCGATGCCAACAGCCGGCGCGGCGCCAGCCAGCAGCTGCTGCAGCTGCTGGCTGCTGGTCCGCAGCGCGCCGACACCCTGGGCGAGCGCCTGCCGACCTGGCGCTCGGCCGCCCGCCGGCTCGACCCCGCCGGGCTGATCGAACGCCACACCGCACCGCCCGTGACCACGCTGCCGGGCACGCCGCTGCCGCTCAGCACCGAGCAGCAGCAAGCCGTGGTGGCGATCGCCGCCGAGCACGGCCGCTTCCAGGCGTTCCTGCTCGATGGCGTCACCGGCAGCGGCAAGACCGAGGTCTACCTGGCGCTGATCGAGCAGGCGCTGGCCGCGGGCAAGCAGAGTCTGCTGCTGGTGCCGGAGATCGGGCTGGCGCCGCAGACCCTGCGCCGGCTGCGCGAGCGCCTCGGCGTCGCCGTGGAGGTGCAGCACTCCAACTTGGCCGAAGGTGAACGCGCGCGCGCCTGGCTGCGCGCGCGCAGCGGCGAGGCCAAGGTGATCGTGGGCACGCGCTCGGCGGTGTTCACGCCGCTGCCGCACGCGGGGCTGATCGTGGTCGACGAGGAGCACGACGCTGCCTACAAGCAGCAGGAGGGTTTCCGCTATCACGCGCGCGACCTCGCACTCGTTCGTGCGCGGGCGCTGGGCGTGCCGATCGTGCTGGGCAGCGCCACGCCGTCGCTGGAATCGCTGGCCAACGTGGCGGCCGGCCGCTACCGCGCGCTGGTCCTGCGCGCACGTCCCGCCGCGGTGCATGCACCGCAGGTGCAGATTGTCGACGTGCGCTCGCAGCACCTCGATCACGGCCTGTCGCCTGCGCTGCAGGCGGCGGTGCGCGAGACGGTGGCGCGCGGCGAGCAGGTGCTGGTATTCCGCAACCGCCGCGGCTACGCACCGGTGCTCCTGTGCCATGCCTGCGGCTGGCATGCCGACTGCCCGCGCTGCGAGCGGCCGCTGACCCTGCACGCGGGACAGCGCCAGCTGCGCTGCCATCACTGCGACTACCGCACGAAGGTGCCGCCGGCGTGCCCGGCCTGCGGCGCCGGCGCGCTGTGGCCGCAGGGCCAGGGCACCGAGCGGCTGGAAGAGGCGCTCACGGCGCTGTTTCCCGAGATTCCCGTGCTGCGTATCGATCGCGAGACGACGCGCCGCCGTGACGCCTTCGAGCATTTGCTGGACGGGCTGCGTGCGGATGCTCCGGCGATCCTGGTCGGCACCCAGATGCTGGCCAAGGGCCACGATCTGCCCAACCTCACCCTCGTGGCCATCGTGGGCGTGGACGAGGGCCTGCACAGCATCGACTTCCGCGCCGGCGAGCGGCTGGCGCAGCTGGTGGTGCAGGTGGCCGGGCGCGCCGGACGCGCGGCCAAGCCCGGGCGCGTGCTGCTGCAGACCCATCACCCCGATCATCCGCTGCTGCGCAGCCTGCTGGCCCACGGCTACGGCGTCGCCGCGCGGGCGTTGCTGGCCGAACGCGAGCAGGTCGCGCTGCCGCCGTACAGCCATCAGATCCTGCTGCGCGCCGACGCGCACGAGCGCGCTGCGGTGGATGCCTTTCTCGCCGCAGCCGCTGCCGCGCTGCCCGCCGACCACGGTCTGCAGCTGGCCGGGCCGATGCCCGCGCCGATGGCACTGCGTGCGGGACGCCATCGCGGCCAGCTGCTGCTGGAAGCCTCCGGCCGCGCCCAGCTGCACGCGGTGGCCCGCCCGTGGCAGCGGACGCTGGGCAGCCTGCCGACCGCGCGACGCGTGCGCTGGTCGCTCGACGTGGATCCCATCGACCTGTACTGAGCCGCGCCTGATCACGGCCTCGCCACGACCGCCACCTATACTTGGGTGCTGACTTTCAGGAGATCCCCATGACTTCGCAGCTCGAACAACTTCGTCAGTACACCACGGTGGTTGCCGATACCGGCGACATCGAGGCGATCGCCCGCTACAAGCCGGTCGACGCCACCACCAACCCTTCGCTCCTGCTCAAGGCCGCCGGCATTCCCGGCTACGCGCCGCTGCTCGACGAGGCGGTGGGCTGGGCGAAGTCGCGCGGTCAGGACCGCGAACAGCAGCTGGTCGACGCCGGCGACCACCTTGCCGTGGCGGTGGGCCGCAAGATCCTTGACCTGGTACCGGGTCGGGTGTCGACCGAGGTCGACGCGCGACTCTCGTTCGACACCGACGCCACCATCGCCAAGGCGGAGCGGCTGATCGGCCTGTACGAAGACGCCGGCGTGGCGCGCGAGCGCATCCTGATCAAGATCGCCTCCACCTGGGCCGGCATCCGCGCCGCCGAGCAGCTGGAGCGCCGCGGCATCCAGTGCAACCTCACCTTGCTGTTTTCTTTCGAGCAGGCGGTGGCCTGCGCCGAGGCGGGCGTGTACCTGATCTCGCCGTTCGTGGGTCGCATCATGGATTGGTACGTGGCCAACACGGAAGCCACCTCGTTCGAGCCCGAGGAAGACCCCGGCGTGCAGTCGGTGCGCCGTATCTACGACTGGTACAAGCGCCACGGCTTCGAGACGGTGGTGATGGGCGCCAGCTTCCGCAACGCAGGGCAGATCCGCGCCCTGGCCGGCTGCGACCGCCTCACCATCAGTCCGGAGCTGCTGGAGAAACTCGACGCCAACCACGACCCGCTGCCGCGCGCGCTCGACGATGCCGGGCATCGCGCATCGCGCCCCGAGCCGATCAGCGAGCCGGCCTTCCGCTGGGGCCACAACCAGGACGCCATGGCGACCGACAAGCTGGCCGAGGGCATTCGCAAGTTCGCTGCCGACCAGGAAAAGCTGGAAAAGCTGCTGGCGGCCAAGCTGTAGCGCCTTACCACGCGGCACCAACGAAAACGGCCCCTCGCGGGGCCGTCTTGTTTTGCACGCATGGAAGGCAACGATCAGGCTGCGGCGGCGAACAGTCCGCGCATCTTTTTCATTGCGTTGGCCTCGACCTGGCGGATCCGCTCGGCCGATACGCCGTACTCATCGGCCAGATCCTGCAAGGTGGCCTTGTCGTCGTTGAGCCAACGGCGTTGGATGATGTTGCGCGAACGCTCGTCGAGCTTGTCGAGCGCGGCGGTCAGCGTCTCCAGCTGGTTGTCGCTGTGGTCGGCATCGGACACCGAGTCGTACGGATCGGCGCCGTGATCGACCAGGAACGCGGCCGGCGCCGGCTTGGCATCCTCGTCGGCATCGGCGGGCGCCTCGAAACCCACGTCGCGCCCGGACAGGCGCGACTCCATCTCGCGCACCGTCGCCTCGGGTACGCCCAGATCCTTGGCCACCGTGCGCACTTCCTCGGCATTCATCCAGCCCAGGCGCTTCTTGCTCTTGCGCAGGTTGAAGAACAGCTTGCGCTGCGCCTTGGTGGTGGCGACCTTCACGATGCGCCAGTTCTTCAGGATGAACTCGTGCATCTCGGCGCGGATCCAGTGCACGGCAAAACTCACCAGGCGCACGCCCTGATCCGGGTCGAAGCGCTTGACCGCCTTCATCAGGCCGATGTTGCCTTCCTGGATCAGGTCGCCCAGCTGCAGGCCGTAGCCGGAATAGCCGCGCGCCACGTGCACCACGAAACGCAGGTGCGACATGACCAGCTTCTTGGCTGACGACAGATCGTCCGACTCCAGATAGCGGCGCGACAGCGCCTGCTCTTCTTCCTGGCTCAGCACCGGAATGCGGTGCACGGCAGAAATATAAGCGTCCAGACTACCAACGAGGCTGGGTACCGGAATGTTGGCGGTGACCAAGGCCTGGGACATGGATGGAACCTCCTGATTGGGGCGCAGTTTAGCACTCGCCTGTTTGGAGTGCTAAAGAGGGGGCAAAGTTCCAACGCGGCAAAGCGTCGCCGCGCTGACTTATTAAACCGTATGGTACAGAAAGTCCGGCAGACATTCCAGCCGGCTCGGGAAGACACACCATTCTCCGTGCCGGACATTCATCTCGTGTGAAACGGCTCAGCCGCCCCGCAAAAGCGCGGCCCGCGGCGGCAGCGACCAATCGACGGGAGCCCCGCCCGACTGCTGCAACCAGGCGTTGGCGGCCGAAAAGTGGCCGCAGCCGATGAAGCCCCGATACGCGGAAAGCGGCGACGGATGCACCGCGCTCAGCACGTGATGGCGCTGCGTGTCGATCAGCCGCCCCTTGCGTTGGGCGTAGCTGCCCCACAGCAGGAACACCAGCCCCTCGCGCTCGCGGTTGAGCGCCTCGATCGCCGCATCGGTAAAGCCCTCCCAGCCCTTGCCCTGATGCGATCCGGCCTGGCCGCGTTCCACCGTGAGCACCGCATTGAGCAGCAGCACGCCGCGGTCGGCCCACGGGGTGAGGCAACCGTGGTCGGGGCGGGGAATGCCCACGTCGCGGGTGATTTCCTTGAAGATGTTGTCCAGCGAGGGCGGCACCGGCACGCCCGGACGCACCGAGAAGCACAGGCCGTGCGCCTGCCCCGGCCCGTGGTACGGGTCCTGGCCCAGGATCACCACCCGCACCGCCTCGAACGGGGTGTGATCGAACGCGGCGAAGATCTCTGGCCCCGGCGGATAGATCTCCTTTCCCGCCCGTTTCTCGGCGCGCAGGAAGTCGGCCAGCGCGCGCATGTCCGGGCGCTCCAGGTAATCGCCGATCCGGGCTTTCCAGCCCGGTTCCAGCCGAACGCGCTCGCTCATGCTGCGGGCTGGTTCAGCGAACGCAGGTGCTGCGATACGCGCAGCTGGAACAGCAGCTTGGTGATCAGCAGGTGCTCTTCCACCGGCTTCTCCACCAGATCGTTGGCGCCGGCCTTGAGCAGGGCGGCCTGGTTGGCCGGGTTCTCGTCGCCGGTCATCACCAGCACCGGCAGGCGGCCCTTGCCGTAGCCGAAATGGGTGCGGATGCGCTCGAGCAGGTCGCCGCCGGTCAGCTCGCCCTTCAGGCTGACGTCGGTGAGCACCACGTCGGCACCGACCCAGCCAAGTTCGCGATCGGTCTCCAGCATCGCCAGCGCGTCTTCCACGCTGACCACGTGGCGCACGGTGAGGCCGATTTTTTCCATCATGCGTCGGGTGGCCAGCGCCACCACGCGGCTGTCTTCCACATACAGGACGGTGCCTGACGCGGTGTCCTGCGGGCTCACGTAGCCGCGGATGAAGGCGCCCAGCGCGGGGAAGCCCAGCGACTTGTCGAAGTAGTCGGTGACGTGTTCGCCCAGCGCGCGCCGGTGCAGGCGGTCGTCCACGTCGCCGGACACCACCACGATGGGCACGTAGGCCTGCGGCGCGGATTCGCGCACGTAGCGGGCCAGCTCCAGGCCATCCATGTCCGGCAGCCGCAGTGCCACCGTGATGAAGTCGAACGCGCCGGACTGCAGCTCGCGCTGCGCCTCTTCGCCGGTGGCGCAACCGATCACCTCCGCCGCCGGCAGCTCGCTGGCCAGCACGCGCGTGATCAGCTGACGGACCACCTTGGAGCCGTCGACCACGAGCACGCGCGGCGCCTCGCCTACGCTGCGGCTGCTGATGTTGCCGCTCATCGCGGCACGCCCCGCACGCCATCTATCGCCAAGTCACGCCCGTTGTTCACTGCCGCTCCCGTACCGACCCCCGGCACCCCGCCGGCGCGATCGATCTTGCTACGTTGCGCACGCTCCTGCCTGCGATCGCCATCACCCCATGATCGATGCACCGCTTCACACGGCCGCCCGGCGCAGCTGCCATGCGCTGACCAGCCGCGCGCCCAGCCAGCCGAGCACCGCCGCAGCCAGCGGCGTGCACAGCAGCAGCCACAGCGGCAGCGCGCCGAGTTCGAGCCGGCCGGCATACGCGGCATTGAGCTGCTCCACCGGCGCCACCAGGGCCAGCTCGATCGCCACCGCCAACAGCGAGGCCAGCACGCCGCCGAACAAGCCGTACCAGATGCCGGCGTAGAGATAGGGCCGGCGCACGAACGGGCGGCTCGCGCCGACCAGCATCAGCACGCCGATCTCCTCGACCCGGCTGGCGATATCCACCCGCACCGTGTTGCCGACCACCAGCAGGGCAGCCAGCGAGAGCAGCAGGGCCAGCACCGCCACGATGCGATTGCCCAGCCCGAGCAGCGCATCCAGCCGCTGCCGCCAGCTGCCGCTGTCCTGCACCATGTCCACCCCGCGCAGGTCGCGCAGCTGGGTGACCAGGTCCTGCACGGCGCCCGCATCGAGCGCATCCCTGGGCTGCACATCGAGTACGTAGGGCAGCGGGTTGTCGTCGAGCGCATGCACCGCGCCGCTGAAGCCCTGCATCGTGGCCAGCTCATCCATGCCCTGCTGCGGCGTCTTCACGGTTACCGCGGCCACATCGGCGCGCCCGCGCACGCTGGTCGCCATCAGCTCGGCCGCCGAGGCGCTCTGGCCCGGCTGCAGGAACACGCTGATCGCCTGCTGCCGGCCCAGCGCATCCCCCATCCGCTGCACGTTGCCGAGCAGCAGATAGAAGGTCAGCGGCAACGCCAGCGCCAGGCCGATCACCGCCACCGTCATCAAGGTGCCGAACGGACGCGCCAGCAGGCGGCGCAGGCTGGCCGCCGCGCTCCAGCGGTGGTGCTCGCTCCAGCTCGCCACGCGGCGCGCTTCGCTGCGGCGCACGCCGCGCGGATCCCTGGCAGCTTCATCCACGACGGGCTGTTCAGGGCGCGTGCTCACAGCACCTCCTGCGCGCCGACGTCGGCCACCAGGCGACCGTGGTCGAGCACGATCACCCGCTTGCGCATGCGCTTGATCAGCGGCAGGTCGTGGCTGGCCACCAGCACGGTGGTGCCGACCTGCTGGAACTCGGCGAACAAACCCATGATTTCCACCGCCAGCTGCGGATCGAGATTGCCGGTCGGCTCGTCGGCGATCAGCAGGCTCGGCCGCGCCACGATGGCGCGGGCAATGCCCACGCGCTGCTGCTCGCCGGTGGAGAGTGTGCCCGGCAGCTGCCGCTCGTAGGCCAGCAGGCCGACCTTTTCCAGCGCCGCGCGCACGCGCTTGGCGCGCTCGGCCGGGGCCAGTGCGCCGATCACCAGCGGCAGCTCGACGTTGGCGAACACGCTGCGGTCCATCAGCAGGCGATGATCCTGAAAGACCATGCCGATGCGCCGCCGCAGGCCGGGGATGCCGCGCCGGCCGACCTTCGACAGATTGAGCTCGTTGAGATGGATCTGGCCATGCGAGGGCCGCTCGATCAGCGCCAGCAGCTTGAGCAAGGTGCTCTTGCCGGCACCGGAATGCCCGGTGACAAAGGCCATCTCGCCGTCGCCGACCTCGAAGGACAGCTGCGAAATGGCCTCGTGGCCACCGTCATAGCGCTTGCTTACCTGATCAAAGCGGATCACCGCGTTCCCCGACGTTGCCGTACAGCCAGCGACAAGGATACGGGATGCGCGCAGCTAGGTGAGCCCTCGCGACGTGCGCGGGGGCCCACCGTTGGCGGGCGCTCAGCGGCCGGTGAACAGACGCGTGAGGCGACGGAAGAAGCCGGGCTTGTTCGGCGCCTTCGACTCGGCCGACACGCCGGACTGCACCGTCACCTGGCGCGACGGCCGCGTGCCGTTCCCCTCGCCGCCCGGACGGCGCTCGCGCGGCGGACGACGCTCGCCGCGAGGCTGGTCGTTTTCGGACGTCGGCTTGCCGGCCGCGGCAGTGGCCTCGGCCGGAGTGGCCTCGCCAGCGCGGCGGCTGCGACCACGCCCGCCGCGGCGGCGGCGCTTGCGCGGGGCGGCGGCG
>DASUJJ010000188.1:0-2256 GCA_036279335.1 Dyella sp. | reverse complement strand
GGCCAGCTGATGCGGGTGACCGGTTGGGAGCGCACGGTCCTGCTGGCCGCCGGTGCGGCCGCCGGCATGGCGGCGGTGGTCGCAGCGCCGGTGGCGGCGGTGGTGCTGGCGGTCGAGCTGCTGGTGTTCGCACTGCGCCCGCGCTCGCTCATCCCGGTTGCGCTGGCGACGGTGGCCGCCACCTCGGTGCGCTATGCGTTTCAGGGCACCGCGCCGGTGTTCGCGATGCCGGACCTGGCCGAACCCGGTGCCGTGGCGCTGGCCTGCTACGTGGGCGTGGGCGCCCTGCTGGGCCTGATCAGCGTGGGCGTCACGCGCATCGTCTACGGCATCGAGGATGCCTTCGAGAAACTGCCGATCCACTGGATGTGGTGGCCGGCGCTGGGCGGTATCGCCGTGGGCGTGGTCGGCTATTTCGCGCCGCTGACGCTGGGCGTGGGCTACACCAACATCGAGGGCATCGTGAGCGGGGAGTTCACCCTGCACACGCTGTTCTTCCTCTGCGTGATGAAGTTCATCTCCTGGTCGATCTCGCTGGGCAGCGGCACGTCGGGCGGTACGCTGGCGCCGCTGTTCACCATCGGTGGTGCGCTGGGCGCGCTGATCGGCCTGGGCCTGGCGGCGATGCTGCCGCAGTTCGGCATCGATCCGCGCATCGCCGCGTTGGTCGGCATGGCGGCGATTTTCGCCGGCGCCTCGCGCGCGCTGCTGACCGCCGTGGTGTTCGCCTTCGAGACCACCGGCCAGCCGGCCGGCCTGCTGCCGCTGCTCGGTGGCTGCACCGCGGCCTACCTGATCTCGGCGCTGATGATGCGCAACACCATCATGACCGAGAAGATCGCCCGCCGCGGCGTGCGCGTGCCGGCCGAATACGCGGCCGATTATCTCGATCAGGTCGCGGTGGGCGATGCCTGCGCGCGCGAGGTGGTCACCCTGCGCACCACCCAGACCCTGGGCGAGGTGCGCAACTGGCTGAACCAGGGTTCGGCCGAGGCGCAGCACCAGGGCTTTCCGGTGGTGGACGAGGACAACCAGGTCAAGGGCGTGCTCACCCGGCGCAGCCTGCTCGATCCGCAGTGGTCGTACTCGCTGCCGCTGGGCGACCTGGTCACGCGCGAGCCGATGATGGTCAAGGAAGATCACTCGCTGCGCGAGGCGGCCGACCACATGGTGGCCGAGCAGGTCGGGCGGCTGATCGTGGTGAGCAAGGACGCGCCGCACCGCATGGTCGGCATCATCACCCGCGGCGATCTCCTGAGCGCCCACAAGCGCCGCCTGCAGGAGGTCCGCCAGGCCAGCCGGCACCTGCGCTTCGGCAGGAACGGCATGCACTCGGTCTGACGCGGTCAGGGCCCTCCCTCCAAGGGGAGGGTCGGGTGGGGATGGGTTCAGCCGAATGCCCGGTTGCCTCCATCCCTGCCGCTCCCGCGGACCTACATCTCCTTGTCGCCCACCAGCACGATATCGGCCGGGCGCCGGGCGAACAGGCCGACGGCGACCACGCCCGGGATCTGGTTCAGTTCGGCCTCCAGCGACACCGGGTCGGTGATCTGCCAGCCATGCACGTCGATCACCCAGTTGCCGTTGTCGGTGACCACGCCGTCACGCCATACCGGCTGCCCGCCGCGCTTGACGATCTCGCGACCGACCAGGCTGCGCGCCATCGGGATGACCTCGATCGGCAGCGGAAAGCGGCCGAGCAGGTCGACCCGCTTGCCCGAGTCGATGATGCACACGAACTGGGTGCTGGCCTCGGCGATGATCTTCTCGCGGGTCAGCGCGGCACCGCCGCCCTTGATCAGCCGCTTGTGCGGGTCGCACTCGTCGGCGCCGTCGACGTAGAGCGAGAGCGGGCCGGTGGCGTTGAGGTCGAGCACCGGGATGCCGTGCTGCTTCAGTTGCGCCGTCGACTGCTCCGAGCTCGACACGGCACCATGGATGCGGTGCTTGATGCCGGCCAGCGCGTCGATGAAGTAGGCCACGGTCGAGCCGGTACCCACGCCGACGATCGCGCCGTCCTCGACGTAGCGGACGGCAGCCTCGCCGGCGAGGCGCTTTTCGTTGCTCATGTGAGTTTTCCTTGGAGTTGTGCGCGCCAGCCTGCGGAGCGGGCGTTGGATCGGTAGCTATTCGAGCGCCAGGATGAACTCCCAGTCCTGCGCGCTCACCGGCATCACCGACAGCCGGTTGCCTTTGCGCACCAGCGCCATGTCCGCCAGCGCCGGCTGGCCCTTGAGCTCTTCCAGCGTGATCACG
>DASUJJ010000187.1:0-9412 GCA_036279335.1 Dyella sp. | reverse complement strand
CATGGTTCTCCTCTGCACTGTGGCCGTTCTCCACGCTCGGCTGGCCACTCGACGGCCCGGTGAAGGATGCCAACGGCAATGTCGTCGCCGACTGGCAGCACGACAAGATCTTCCTGCCCAGCGCGGTGCTGGTCACCGGCTTCGACATCATCTTCTTCTGGGTCGCGCGGATGGTGATGGCGACCAAATACTTCACCGGCCAGATCCCGTTCCGCGAGGTCTACATCAACGCCATCGTGCGCGATGCGGAAGGCCAGAAGATGTCCAAGTCCAAGGGCAACACGCTGGACCCGCTGGACCTGATCGACGGCATCGAACTGGAACCGCTGGTGGCGAAGTCCACCAGATCCCTGCTGATCCCGCAGGTGCGCGCCAAGGTCGAAAAACGCATCCGCAAGGACTACCCCGACGGCATCCCCGCGATCGGCACCGACGCACTGCGCTTCACCTTCGCCGCGCTGGCCAGCTACAGCCGCACGATCAACTTCGACATCAAGCGCGCTGAAGGTTACAAGGCGTTCTGCAACAAGCTGTGGAACGCGGCGCGCTTCGTGCTGATGAATCTCGATGACGCACCTGTGGGAGCGACTTCAGTCGCGACGCCCTCCGCCGTCTCCTCGAAAAGCATCGCGGCTGAAGCCGCTCCCACAACTCCGGTCACCGAGGCCGAGCGCTGGATCCTCACCCGCCTCAAGCAGACCCTGGCCGAGGTGGAACAGCACTTCGCCAGCTACCGCTTCGACCTGCTCGCGCAGTCGCTCTATGAGTTCGTCTGGAACGAGTACTGCGACTGGTTCCTCGAGCTGTCCAAGCCTGCCCTGAGCCATGTCGAAGGGCCTGCACTCAACGGCAAGGACGCGACCGCCGCGGCCTCCACCCGCCGCACCCTGCTGGTGGTGCTGGACGCGGTGCTGCGCGCGCTGCATCCGATCATCCCGTTCATCACCGAGGAGATCTGGCAGGAATTGCCGCTGCGCTCGGCGCCCCGCGCCGGCTCGGACTCGGCGGAAGAGCTGCTGGTCCTGCGCGCTTACCCGCAGGCCAGCGACTTCGCCGCCGACGACGCCGCGACGGCCGAGATCGAGTGGTTCAAGGCCGTGCTGTCGGGTATTCGCAAGATCCGCTCGGAGATGAACATCGCCCCGGGCAAGACCATCCCGCTGCTGCTCGCCGACGGCGACGCCAGCGATCGCGCCCGCGCGGCCAAGTTCGCGGCGCAGATCAGCTTCCTCGCCCGCGTGGAAGCCCCGCAGTGGATCGAAGCTGGCGCGGACGAACCGGCGTCGGCGGCGGCCGTGGTCGGCTCGCTGCGCGTACTTATTCCGCTCGCCGGCCTGATCGACCTCACCGCGGAAAAGACGCGCCTGGCCAAGGAAATCGCCCGCATCGAGGGCGAGATCAAGAAGTGCGAAGGCAAGCTCGGCAACGCCAACTTCGTCGCCAACGCGCCGGCCGAGGTGGTGGCGCAGGAGCGCCAGCGCATCGTCGACTGGAACACCACGCTGACGGCACTGCGCGAACAGGCGGGGAAGCTCGAGAAGTGAAGGGGGAGGAGCGAGGAGTGAGTGAAGAGGAGTGAGAAGCGAGAGAGAGCGACAAGCTGCGAGCCGTTGCCTTCTCTCACTTCTCACTTCTCATTCCTCGCTTTTCAGCACCAGCTCCATCACCAACGCGTCTTCCCGCCCATCGCGCGCCGGGTAATAGCGCGGGCGCCGGCCGATCTCGTTGAAGCCGATCGAGGCGTACAGTTTTTGCGCCACCGGGTTGGACGGGCGCACTTCGAGGAACACGCGCTCGGCGCCGCTCCAGCGGATCACGTCGAGCAGGCGCAGCAGCAGGCGGCGGCCCAGGCCCTGGCCTCTCCAGTCCCGGCCAATGCAGATGTTGAGGATGTGCGCCTCGCCCGCGGCGATCGACAGGATGCCGTAGCCGGCGATCTCGCCGCGCACCCACAGCACCCAGCACGGATGCCCGGCGCGCAGGCAGTCGGCAAAGATGCCGCGGCTCCACGGAAACTCGTACGAGTCGGCCTCCATCGCGGCGACCACGTCGAGATCCTGCGTGCGCAGGGCGCGGATCTCGCTGTCCGGCCGACTCACCGCGACCATCGCCTCAATCTCCCCGGGCGCGGCCAAGGGCCCGGCGCACCTGACGCAGCGCGGTCCACAGGCGCCGCTTGCCCTCGGCAGCGAACAGCTGCGGGCCGGGCTCGTCGACCAGCGCGATATGCGCCCCGCTCATCACCGCCGCCGGCAGCTCGCGCCCCAGCGCATGCGCCTGCGCCTGGCCGAACACGAGGTACACCGGCGCATGCGGCACCGCCTCGGAAAGCTGGCCATCGGCGACGCGGATCCGTCCGGCGCGGGCCATCTCCGCGCCGCAGGCGGTCAGCGCGCGGCCCAGCAGATCCAGCGCGCGGGCGTCGGCGCCGGCCGGCAGCAGCACCACGCAGCGGCCGCTGGGCTGGGCCGCGCGCGTCATGCCGGAACCTTCCGGAGCGGCTGGCTCGACAGGCACCTCTACCGCGCCGCGCATCACCCACGGCGTGATGCCCATGGCCTGCAATACCTGGCGACGACGCGGGTCGAGCGGCACGGCAGTCATCCCGCGCTGCGCCGGGCACGCCGACGGGTGGCGCGACCCCACACGGTAAGTGCCGGCCCCGACAGCAGGTACAGCGAGAACACCAGCAGCAGCATGCGCGGCGGATCGATCGCCAGCAGCACCAGCACCAGCACGAGCGCCACCATCCACACGAACGGCACGCGTTCGCCCTGCCCCACCGGCAGCGACTTGAAGCTGAAGTAGCGGAAATTGCTCACCATCAGCAGACCTGCCACCACCGCCAGCACCGGCGTGACGAAGCACAGCGTGCTGCCGGCAACGCCGGTCTTCTCCATGGTCCACACGAAGGACATGCACACCGCAGCGGCCGCAGGGCTGGCCAGCCCCTGGAAGTAGCGCTTGTCGATCACCGCCACCTGGGTGTTGAAGCGGGCCAGCCGCAGCGCGCCGCAGGCGGCATAGATGAAGGCCGCCGCCCAGCCCACCTTGCCCCACATCGTGCCGTAGTCGCGCAGCGAGGACAGCGACCAGGTGTAGAGCACCAGCGCGGGGGCCAGCCCGAAGCTGACCAGGTCCGACAGCGAGTCGTACTGCACGCCGAACTCGGTCTGGGTACCGGTGAGTCGGGCCACGCGGCCGTCCAGACCATCGAGCAGGGCAGCCACGAACACGGCAATGGCCGCCTCCGCGTAGCGCCCGCCGATGCTCGCCACGATGGCGTAGAAACCCGAGAACATCGCCGCGGTGGTGAACAGGTTCGGCAGCAGGTAGATGCCGCGGTGGCGCGGTCGTCGAACTGGCGTGTCGTCGCTCATGAACCCATCCAGTGAAAGCTGGGCCGCATTGTAGAACACCGGCGCTTGAGTCCGGCCCGCGCCGGTGCTACCAAGAGCGCCTGAGCCTCGGCCCCTTTCGGAGAACCCCATGCTTCGTCCCGCGCTGTTTGCCCTTCTCCTGCTGGCCGCCGGCGCTGCCGATGCCCAGGCCTACAAGTGGACCGATGCGCACGGCACCGTGCACTACTCCGAGTCGGCGCCGCCGGCCGGCACCAAGTACAGCCGGGTCACCCTGAGTGGAAGCGCGGCGCCGAACGCCGCCCCTGCACCGGTTGCCGAAGCGGGCACCAATACCGATCAGATGAACGCCGAGCCGGCCAAGCCGATGGAAGACACGCCGGAAAATCGCAGCAAGCTGTGCGCCTCGCTCCAGAGCAACCTCGACACGCTCAAGGGCAGCGGCCCGGTGGTCATGGAACAGGCTGGCCAGCCCAAGGCGCTCAACGATGCCGAGCGCAAGCAGCAGCTGGACACCGCGCAGGCGCAGTACGCCCAGTATTGCCAGGGTCAGTAAACCCGCGGGCGGGGCGAGCCCCGTCCACCGGAATCCGGCAGCGGCTGGCATAATCGAAACCTTTACCCAGCCCGCCGGATCCCCATCGCATGCGCCTCAGCCAATTCCACCTGGCCACCGTCAAGGAAGTCCCCGCCGAAGCCGAGCTGGTCAGCCACAAGCTGATGCTGCGCGCCGGCATGATCCGCAAACTGGCCGCCGGCCTGTACACCTGGAGCCCGCTGGGCCTGCGCGTGCTGCGCAAGGTGGAAGCCATCGTGCGCGAGGAAATGGATCGCGCCGGCGCCGTCGAGATGCTGATGCCGACCATCCAGCCGCGCGAACTGTGGGAGGAGACCGGCCGCTGGGAGAAGTTCGGCGGCCAGCTGCTGAAGATCGCCGACCGCAAGGCGCAGGAGTTCTGCTACGCGCCCACCGCCGAGGAAGTGATCACCGATTTCGCGCGGCAGGAGCTGAAGAGCTACAAGCAGCTGCCGGTCAATTTCTATCAGATCCAGACCAAGTTCCGCGACGAGATCCGCCCGCGCTTCGGCGTGATGCGCGCGCGCGAGTTCCTGATGAAGGACGCCTACTCCTTCCACCTGGGCCAGGAGTCGCTGGCGCAGACCTACCAGGCGATGTACGACGCCTACGGGCGCATCTTCACCCGGCTTGGGCTCACCTTCCGCGCCGTGCAGGCTGACACTGGCGCCATCGGCGGTAACGCCAGCCACGAGTTCCAGGTGATCGCCGACTCCGGCGAGGATGCGATCGCGTTCTCCGACGGCTCCGACTACGCCGCCAACGTGGAAAAGGCCGAGGCGCTGGCGCCGACCGTCGCCCGTCCGGCACCGTCCGCCGCGCTCACCCGGGTGGATACGCCGAAACAGCGCACCATCGAGGACGTCTGCGCCTTCCTCAAGGTGTCGCCGCAGCAGTGCGTGAAGACCCTGCTGGTGAAAGGCCGCGAGGGGCTGGTCGCGCTGTGCCTGCGCGGCGACCACGAGATCAACGAAGTGAAGGCCGGCAAGCTGGCGGAGCTGCCGGGCGAATCGGTACTGGCCAGCGAGGAGGAGATCCTCGCCGCGATTGGCGCCCGCCCCGGCTCGCTCGGCCCGGTCGGCCTGCCCGCGCATATTCCGGTGATCGTCGACCGCAGCGCCGCGGTGCTGGCGGATTTTGTCTGCGGCGGCAATACCGACGGCACCCATTACACCGGTGCCAACTGGGAGCGCGACGCGCGCATTACCCGCATCGAGGACATTCGTCAGGTGGTGGCCGGTGATCCCTCGCCGGACGGCAAGGGCACCCTGCAGCTCGCCCGCGGCATCGAGGTGGGCCACGTGTTCCAGCTCGGCGCCAAGTACGCCGAAGCGTTGAACGCGACGGTGCTCGACGACCAGGGCAAGGCCCAGGTGATGCTGATGGGCTGCTACGGCATCGGCGTCAGCCGCATCGTGGCCGCCGCCATCGAGCAGCGCCACGACGACGCCGGTATCCGCTGGCCCGAGGCCATGGCGCCGTGGCGCATTGCCGTGTGCATGATCAATCCCAAGGGCCTGCCCGAGGTCACCGCCGCGGCCGAGGCGCTGTATGCGCAGCTGGCCGAACGCGGCATCGAGGTGGTATTCGACGATCGCGGCCTGCGGCCGGGTGCGATGTTTGCCGACATGGAATTGATCGGCATTCCGCATCGCGTGGTGGTGAGCGAACGCGGCGTTGCCGCCGGCACGCTGGAATATCGCGCCCGCGACGAGGCCGACAGCCGCCAGCTCAGCCAGGACGAGTTGATCGCACTGCTCGGCTGACCCGCCCGCGCATGCCTCATGAAAAGCCGCCTGCGGGCGGCTTTTTTATTACGCTTTTTCCGACTTGGCCCAGGTATCGGACCGAGCCGCCGACCTGGCAAGTTAATCCGTCCGATTATTAAGTAGAGCAGCCCGGTAAATTGAATGAATGTGACGAATCCGTCACGTTGAAGCGGTTATTTTGCAAAAGCGCGGGCGTTACGCCAGAATCTGCCCCGCAGCAGGATGGTGCGCTCGCCCCGATGGCGAATCCAAACCCACTCAATAGCAACCAACGCGGAGTCACCATGGCCGTTGATATCAAGAGTCTCAATCACAACCAGCTCAATGACCTGATCGCCAAGGCGCAGATCCGGCAGGACGAACTGCGCAAGGAAAAGGTCGCCAAGCTGCGTGAGAAAGTCCACGCGCTGATCAAGGCCGAAGGTTATTCGTTCGACGACATCTTCGGCAGCAGCCGCGGCGCCAAGACGCGTCGCGTGAAGACCCCGGTAGCACCGAAGTATCGCAACCCGGCCAACGCCGAGCAGACCTGGTCCGGCCGCGGCAAGCGTCCGCGCTGGTTCAACGATGCGCTGAAGGCGGGCAAGAAGGAAAAGGATCTGGCGATCTGATCGCCTGACTTCCCCGATGCATCAAGCAAACGCCGGCCCTGTGCCGGCGTTCTGCTTTTTTGGATCAAGGCGAAAGCGCCCGCGCGCGGATACCGCGAGCGACTGCTTCAAAAGCGGGATTCCCGCGCCTTCTGGACCGAGCGTGGGTGACCATGCCCGCGCACTGCCGGCGCACCGTTGAAAACCGTTGCCGATGCACATCTCTTCCTAATAACGCCGATGCCGCTGCAAGTGGCAGACAAGGCTTTTGCCGTCACTCGCGCCATAGTGGCGAAGCCGTACCTCAAAGCGAGCGGCGCGGCGACACCAGCAGGTCGCCGAACAGCAGGCCGGCCACCAGCGAGACAAGCAGGGTAATCAGCAGGATGCCGGTATCCATGCCCAGCGTGGTATCGCGTTCGAACAGGTAGGACACGCTGCGAAAGCCCGTGCTGCCGGGCACCAGCAAGATGATCCCCGGCTCGCGAATCACCGCACCCGGGCGATGCATCACCCGCGCATACACGTTCGCCAATGCACCGAGCAGGAATCCGCCGAGAAATACACCGAATGGCGCGCCCGGAATCGCGCCTGAAATCAGCCCACCCCAGCGCGTGGCCAGATAGCCGACGATCACCGCGCCCATCACCACCGGCCAGTCCCGGCGGGCGGCGCGGAACAGGATGGCAAAACCGAATGCGCCCAGCAGCAGCGACGGATAATCCGCCGCGATCGGCAGCGGCGCCAGCACGTAATGACCCGGATCGATCCCGAGCGCGGCGCACAGCTGGGTCGCCGCCACGGTGCCAAAGGTGAGCTTGAGCAAGGTGGCTACCGCGCCGCCCATGCGCGCCACACCGGCCACCAGATGCTGGCTGGAAATCTCGCGCACCGCGGTGGTGAGCGACATGCCCGGAATCAGCACGATCAGCGCTGCCAGTACCACCGACTTCACGGCCAGCGGCACCACGTAGGCGCTCACCACGATGGTCAGCGCGGTTGCCACCAGCGCGCAGATGGCATCGCTGGCCACCGCCAGCCGGGGCCGACTGCCGGCGAGAATGGTGATCGCCCCCATGATCAGCCCGATAATCGCCGCAGCCAGCAGATCCGCCCACGAGGTATGCAGCAGCAGGCCGCACACGCTCGCCGCCGACAGGCCGTAGCTGGCGATCACGCCGAGCCTGGCGCGCCGGGTATCGGGCAGGCCGAGCAGGCGCAGCAGGCGAAATCCTTCGCGCAGCTCGATCTCGCCGGCAATCACCCGGTCGGCAATGGCGTCCGCCTCGCATAGCCGCGCCAGGTTCACGTCGCCCGGCGGCAGGCGCATCACCTGGGTGACCTGCGCCAGGCCCTCGTCGCCCTGCGCCAGATCCGCAAAGGAAATGATGATGGCGGTGGGGCTGGACCACACGTCGGCCGCCAGCCCCATCTGCTGCGCCGAGCGCGCGATGGCCGTTTCCAGCCGCGGTGCCGAGGTACCGTACTGGTGCAGCCGGCGCGCCAGCTCCACCAGAAAGCCGATGCGCGTGTTGAGCGCGGCGGTGGACAGATCCGCGGACACCAGCGCCGGCGCGATGGCACTCACTCGGTGGGCTCCGTGCGCGCGCTCATGCGCTGGCGCGCACCTGCAGCGTGGTGCCGTCCACCGCCACCACTTCCACCGTGGCGCCCAGCGGCAGCTCCGGCCCGGCCACCAGCCATTCGCCGTCGCCCACGCGGGCCTTGCCGCGGCCGTTGACGATCGCCTCGGTGAGCACGTAGCGCTGGCCGATCATCTGCGCGGCGCGGCGGTTCAGCCGCTCGCTGCCGGGCGTGCTGCGCTCGATGCGCGGGCGCAGCGTGCGGGCGTAGATCACGCACGCGGCCACCGCCAGCACCGCGAACAGCACCGCCTGCAGCAGCAGGCCAAGGCCCGGCACCAGCCACAACAGGATGCCCATGGCCGCGGCGGCGAGGCCGATCCACAGCATGAAATAACCCGGCAGCAGCACCTCCCCCGCGATCAGCAGCAGGGCGAGGATCCACCACAGGTAGTGCGCCGAAAGATCCCACATGGTCTGTCTCCCGATGCGCTCAGCGCGGCGGCGGCTGGATGGCGCCGGGCCTGGCCTGCTGGCCGAGCGACTCCTTCGCCAGCTCGGCGATGCCGGCCAGCGATCCGAGGATGCCGGTGGCCTCGATCGGCAGCAGCAGCATCTTCTGGTTGGGCGACTTGGCCATCTCCTTCAGCGCATCGACGTAGTTGTTGGCGACAAAGTAGTTGAGCGCATTGACGTTGCCGCCGGAGATTGCGTCGGAGACCATCGTGGTGGCCTTCGCCTCGGCCTCGGCCGACCGCTCGCGCGCCTCGGCCGTGCGGAACGCGGCCTCCTTCTCGCCCTCGGCGGCCAGGATTACCGACTGCTTCTCGCCTTCGGCCTTGAGGATCGCCGCCTGGCGGAAGCCCTCGGCCTCCAGGATGTTGGCGCGCTTTTCGCGCTCGGCCTTCATCTGCCGCGCCATCGCGTCGATCAGGTCGCGCGGCGGGGCAATGTCCTTGATCTCGATGCGGTTGACCTTGACGCCCCACGGATGCGTCGCCTCGTCCACCACGCGCAGCAGCTTGGCGTTGATCGCGTCGCGCTGGCTCAGGCTCTCGTCCAGGTCGAGCGAGCCGAGCACGGTGCGGATGTTGGTCATCACCAGCGCCAGCGATGCTTGCTCCAGATTCGACACCTCATAGGCCGCCTTGGAAGCGTCCAGCACCTGGTAGAACACCACGCCGTCCACGCGCACCACCGCGTTGTCCTTGGTGATCACGTCCTGCGAGGGCACGTCCAGCACCTGTTCCATCATGTTCATCCTGTGCCCGATCGCCTGGTAGATCGGGATCAGGAAATGCAGCCCCGGGCTCAGCGTGCCGGTGTACTTGCCGAACGTCTCCACCGTCCATTCGTAGCCCTGCGGCACGAGGCGCACCAGCTTCACCAGCACGATCACCACGACCACGACCACCACCAGCGCAAACAGGCTTCCCATGACTCGACTCCCCACTTCCCGTTGGAAGCGTCCAGTATAGGCGAGGCGTACGCCAACGGCGGTTACGTGATTACGTAACACGCATACGCGAAACGG
>DASUJJ010000186.1:0-2041 GCA_036279335.1 Dyella sp. | reverse complement strand
CGGGCTCGATCCGCTGGTGCACGACCTGCGCTTCGTCGAGGACAACTGGGAATCGCCCACGCTGGGCGCCTGGGGTCTGGGTTGGGAAGTGTGGCTCAACGGCATGGAGGTGACCCAGTTCACCTACTTCCAGCAGGCCGGCGGCCTGGAGTGCCGACCGGTGACCGGCGAGATCACCTACGGCCTGGAGCGCCTGGCGATGTACCTGCAGAACGTGGACAACGTCTACGACCTGATCTGGACCGACGGTCCGCGTGGCGTGGTCACCTACGGTGACGTGTTCCATCAGAACGAGGTCGAGCAGAGCACCTACAACTTCGAGCACGCCAACGTGCCCGAGCTGCTGCACTGGTTCGACGTGTGCGAGGCCACCGCCAACCAGCTGATCACGGCCAACCTGCCGCTTCCGGCCTACGAACAGGTGATGAAAGCCAGCCACACCTTCAACCTGCTCGATGCGCGCCGCGCGATCAGCGTGACCGAACGCCAGCGCTACATCCTGCGCGTGCGCACGCTGTCCCGCGCGGTAGCGGAAACCTATGTGGCCCAGCGCGAGAAGCTCGGCTTTCCCGGCCTGAAGAAGCCCCAGGAGCAGGCCGCATGAGCGCCGCCAAGTCGCTGTTGATCGAGCTGGGCACGGAAGAGCTGCCGCCCAAGGCGCTGGACGAACTGGCCGTTGCGTTTGCGCGCGGCATCTGTGACGGACTGGCCCGTCGCGGCATCGAGGCCGATCTGGATGCCGCGCGCAGCTTCGCCTCGCCGCGTCGTCTGGCCGTCCATATTCCCGCCGTGGCGAGCACCCAGCCCGATCAGGCCATCGAGCGCCGCGGCCCGGCGGTGAGCGCCGGCGTGGGCCCGGATGGCCAGCCCGCCAAGGCGCTGGTCGGTTTCGCGCAGTCCTGCGGCGTCAGCGTGGATGCGCTGGACAAGCTGGAAACCGACAAGGGCGCGTGGTTCGTCTACCGCTCGGTCAAGCCGGGCCAGCCGGTGGCCGCGCTGCTGCCGGAGATCGTTGCCGACGCGCTCAAGGCGTTGCCGATCCCCAAGCCGATGCGCTGGGCCGACCACGACTACAGCTTCGTGCGACCGGTGCACTGGCTGGTGATGCTGCACGGATCGGAGATCGTCGACGGCGAAGTGATGGGGCTGGCCAGCGGGCGCAAGTCGCGCGGCCACCGCTTCATGCATCCGCATCCCATCCACGTGGTGGATGCCGACAGCTGGGAAGACGCGCTGCTGGCCGCCAAGGTGATCGCTGACCCGGCCGCGCGGCGCGAGCGGATTCGCGACGAAGTCGCCCGCGTTGCGGCGCAGACCGGCGGCGTGCCGCGGCTGGACGACGCGCTGCTGGACGAGATCGCCAACCTCACCGAGTGGCCGGTCGCGATCGCCTGCACCTTCGAGCGCGAGTTCCTGGCGGTGCCGCCGGAGGCGCTGGTCACCACGATGGAAGCGAACCAGAAGTTCGTGCCCGTGTTCGACGCCGAGGGTAGGCTCACCGAGCATTTCATCGGCATCGCCAATATCGACTCGAAGGATCCGTCCGAGATTCGCAAGGGCTACGAGCGCGTGATCCGCCCGCGCTTCGCCGACGCCAAGTTTTTCTGGGACGAGGATCTGAAGACGCCGCTGGCGAGCTACCAGGAGGCGCTGAAGAACGTCACCTACCAGCAGTCGCTGGGCAGCCTGTGGGACAAGACCGTGCGCGTGGCCGAACTGTCGCGGGTGATCGCCAGCCGCGTCGGCGTGGACGCCGGCGCAACGACCCGCGCCGCCAGCCTGGCCAAATGCGACCTGCTGACCCGCATGGTCGGCGAATTCCCCGAGCTGCAGGGCGTGATGGGGCGCTACTACGCCACCCGCCAGGGCGAGCCCGAACCGGTGGCGCTGGCACTGGACAGCGTCTACCAGCCGCGCTTCGCCCGCGACGCGATCGCCGCCGATGCGGTCGGCCAGGTGCTGGCCGTGGCCGAGCGGCTGGACACCCTGGCCGGCATCTTCGCCGTGGGGCTCAAGCCCAGCGGCAGCAAGGACCCGTTCG
>DASUJJ010000185.1:0-2256 GCA_036279335.1 Dyella sp. | reverse complement strand
CCGGAGTAGAGGCGACTCAGGCCAGCGCGTCGTGCAGGCCGCCGCAGTCGTCGAAGCGCCAGTCGGTGAGTTCGGGCCAGGGATCGCCGAGCAGGTTCACCAACACGTTGGTGGCTCCTGCCGCGCGGGCGCAGGCGAGGTCATAGGTGTAGTCGCCCACCATCACCAGTTCATTCGGTGGCACGGTCCATCGCCCGGCAAGCTGGTGCAGGCCGGCGGGATCCGGCTTGGGCGCGGCGTCCTCGCGGCCCAGTACGTCGGCGGGATCAAAGCAGTCGGCCACGCCGATCGCCGCGAGCGTGATCAGCGCCAGCTCGCGCAGGTTGCGGGTGAGGATGCCCAGCCGATGGCCGCGGCGGGCCAACTCGCGCACCAGCTTCTGCGCGCCGACGGCGGGAGTGGCCGCCAGCGCCAGTTCGCGCTCGTGTTGATGCAGCCACGCATGCGCCTCGGCCGCGTCCGTCGGAGCCAAGGTGGCCAGGTGCGCAAGGATGTCGTCATTCTCGCGGATGGACAGCTTCCGACGGATCGCGGCGAAGTCGTGCACGGCGATGGTCAGCGTGCCGTCGAGATCGAACACCCAGTGCCGGCACTCGCGCAGCGCGGCAGGGGACCGGAAAGCGGGCATCGGCAAATCTCCCAACGGTCGGCGCGTGGCGCATGGTCTCGTGAAGCGATGGCGCTTCGGAAAAGACGAAGGCCCGCATCGCTGCGGGCCTTCGTTTACAATTGGTGCCCAGGAGAGGACTCGAACCTCCACGGAGTTGCCCCCGCTAGCACCTGAAGCTAGTGCGTCTACCAATTCCGCCACCTGGGCAGGTGTCACGTTGCCGTTGCGGGCTGCGTGAGCCGCGTAGATTAGGCATCTCCCTGGGGGTTGTCAACTATCCTGTCAAAGAATTTTCAACGCGCTGACCTACCGCGTCGCGCATCCACACAAGGCAATTGAGTGACCAGAAAAAAATCCACCCGCGCCGACCATGGCCAGGCTTCCACGCAGGCCCCTGACGACGCTGCGACCAACGCACCCAAGCCCGCCTCGCGCAAGCCGCGCTCCAACGGCGGCGCGCCGCGCAAGGGTGCCGGCGCCGTGCGCGACCCGCATGCCGAGCGCGAAGCACAGCGCTACGAGCGCCCGATCCCCAGCCGTGAGGCGATCCTCGCCCTGCTGGAAGACCGCGGTGAATGGCTCAGCGAGGCGCGCATCGCCGAGGCGCTGAAGCTCGACGACGAAACCGATCTGCTGGCCGTGCACAAGCGCCTCGGCGCGATGGTGCGTGACGGCCAGCTGCTGCAGGGCCGCCGCGGCGACTACGCCCCGGCGCAGAAGCTGGACCTGATTCCCGGCGTGGTGATCGCCAACGTGGAGGGCTACGGCTTCCTGCGTCCCGACGAAGGCGGTGACGACCTCTATCTTTCCCCCCAGCAGATGCGCACGGTGATGCACGGTGACCGCGTGCTGGCCAGCGTGGTCGGCGTAGATCGCCGCGGTCGCCGCCAGGGCGCCATCGTCGAAGTGCTGCAGCGTCGCTCGCCGCGGCTGGTGGGGCGCGTGGTGGTGGAGAACGGCGTCACCGTGGTGGCACCAGACGACCGCCGCCTGCACCAGGACATCCTGATTCCGCCCGGCCAGGAGCAGGGTGTCACCACCGGCCAGATCGTGGTGGTGGAAATCACCGATCCGCCGAGCCAGCATCGCGGTCCGCTGGGCGCGATCCGCGCCGTGCTGGGTGAGCGCCTGCAGCCGTCGCTGCTGGTGGAAATGGCCATTGCCAGCTACGACCTGCCACGCGAGTGGTCGCCCGACGTGCTGCGCGATGCGGCCCAGGTCGAGCCGCAGGTCACCGCCGCCGAGCGCGAGGGGCGAGTGGATCTGCGCCATCTGCCGCTGGTCACTATCGACGGTGCCGACGCGCGCGACTTCGATGACGCCGTGTATGCCGAGCCGCGCCGCGGTGGCGGTTGGCGGTTGATCGTGGCGATTGCCGACGTCTCGCATTACGTCAGGCTCGGCAGCGCGCTGGACAAGGAAGCGGTGGAGCGCAGCACGTCCACCTACTTCCCCGGTTTCGTGGTGCCGATGCTGCCGGAGACGCTGTCCAACGGCATCTGCTCGCTCAACCCCAAGGTGGAGCGCCTGTGCATGGTCTGCGACATGCAGATCGACGCCAGCGGCGAGGTGACCAAGTCGAAGTTCTACGACGCGGTGATGCTTTCGCACGCGCGCCTCACCTACGACAAGGTGTGGCAGGTGGT
>DASUJJ010000184.1:0-7962 GCA_036279335.1 Dyella sp. | reverse complement strand
CCGAGAACATCACCCCGGCCCATCCGGCCGCCACCAGTTTCCTGCAGCAGCTCTCGCATGCCGGGCTGCCGGCGACCAAGGGGCTCGGCGTGGTCGACCAGCTGCTCACCCGCGAAGCGCTGACCCTGGCGGTGAACGACGTGTTCTGGCTGTGCGCGGTGCTGTTCGTGCTGCTGATCCCGGTACTGTGGCTGGCCAAGCCGCCCTTCGGCAGTGCCGGCGGTGCCGTAGGCCACTGATCGGGTGGGCCCCGACCTGCAGGATTGCTGCACTCCGTTGTGCAGCATGGCGGCTGGTGCGACGCAATACCTTCTGCTAGTTTCTGCGGCATGGCACAAAAACTTCGCATCATCAAGAAATATCCGAACCGTCGGCTGTACGACACGGAAATCTCCAGCTACATCACGCTGGAAGAGATCCGCCAGCTGGTGCTTGACGGCGAATCTTTCGAGGTCCGCGACGCCAAGAGCGGTGACGACCTCACCCGCTCGGTGCTGCTGCAGATCATCTCCGAGCACGAGGAGAAGGGGCAGCCGATGCTGTCGCCGCAGCTGCTCAGCCACATCATCCGGTTCTACGGCGACTCGCTGCAGGGCTTCATGGGGCCTTATCTGGAGCGCAGCCTGCAGGTGTTCCTGGACCAGCAGCAGCAGTTCCGCACCCAACTCAACAGCCTGATGGGCCAGACCCCGTGGTCGATGGTCAACGACCTCACCGAGCGCAACATGGACGCGTGGAAGTCGATGCAGCGTGGCTTTCTTGACGCCGCCACGCAGGCCAAGCCGGCCGCCGCCGCGCCGGGTGCAGGCACCGCCGGTCGCAGCAGCAAGAAATCCTGACCCGGCTGGGGCGTGCCGCGGCCGCCCGAGCCCTTCTGTTTCCATCGGACGCTGCAGCACAGCATGTGCTGCCGTGCCGCATGATGAGTAGCGAGCATGAGCAAGCGACTGGCTGTCGTCACCGGTGGCATTGGCGGTCTGGGTACGGAGATCTGCCGTCACCTGGCGCGTGACGGCCGCCGGGTGATCGCGGTCGATCTGGCTACCCGCAGCGAACGCGTCGATGCCTTCATGCGCGAGGTGTCGGAGTTCGACGGCGCGATCGGCTTCGCCCCCGCGGACGTCAGCGATTTCGAGCACTGCCGAGACTTGGTGGGTGGCATCGAGAGCACCCACGGCAACATCGACATCCTGGTCAACGCCGCCGGCATCACGCGCGACGCCAGCCTGCGCAAGATGACGCCGGAACAGTGGCACCAGCTGATGCGGGTCAACCTGGACGGCATCTTCAACACCTGCCGCCAGGTGGTCGAAGGCATGTGCGAACGCGGCTTCGGCCGCATCGTCAACCTGAGCTCGGTCAACGGCCAGACCGGCCAGTTCGGGCAAACCAACTACTCCGCCGCCAAGGCCGGCGTGCACGGTTTCAGCATGGCGCTGGCGCGCGAGACCGCGCGCAAGGGCGTCACGGTGAACACGGTCTCCCCCGGCTACTGCGACACGCCGATGGTGGCCGCGGTGGCGCCGGCGGTACGCGAGCAGATCGTGGCCGACATCCCGGTCGGGCGACTCGGTTCGCCCGCCGACATCGCCCGCGCCGTGGCCTTCCTCGCCGCCGACGATGCCGGCTACATCACCGGCGCCAACCTGCCGGTCAACGGTGGTTACTTCATGAGCTTCTGAGCGATCCCGCGGCGGCTTGCACCCAGCCCCCGCCTGATCGACAGTGGCCGCCCCTCGCGACGGACCCGCCCTTGCCCTCCCCCACACTCACTCTCGCCGGCGGCGGCCTGGTCGGCGCCCTGCTGGCGCACCTGCTCGCACGCGCCGGCTTCGACGTCGAGGTGTTCGAAAAGCGCCCCGACCCGCGCCGCGCCGGCTATGAAGCCGGCCGTTCGATCAACCTGGCGTTGGCCGAACGTGGCCTGCATGCGCTGCGCACCGCCGGCCTGGCCGAGCAGGTGCTCACCCGCGCGGTGATGATGCGCGGTCGCATGGTGCACGTGGGCAGCGACGCGCCGTCGCTGCAGCGCTACGGCGTGGACGACAGCGAGGTGATCTGGTCGGTCTCGCGCGGCGCACTGAACATGCTCACGCTGGACGCCGCCGAGGCATCCGGCGTGCGTTTCCATTTCGGCCACAGCATTCGCGACGTCGACTTCGACCGGCGCCGCCTGTACCTGGTCGATGCCAGCGGGACCATGCGCGAACACGCCTTCGATCGATTGATCGGCGCCGACGGCGCGGGCTCGTCGGTGCGCGCGGCGATGAACCGGCGTCAGCCGCTGGGCGAGCGCGTGGAAGCGCTGGGCCATGCCTACAAGGAGCTGGAAATCCCGCCGGTGGAGGCGCTGCCCGGCGCTCCCGCCAGCGCGCACGGCCATTTCGCCCTCGAACCAAACGCGCTGCACATCTGGCCACGCGGCGGGCACATGTGCATTGCGCTGCCCAATCCGGAAGGCAGCTTCACCGTGACGCTGTTCCTGCCCGGCGTGGGGCCGCACCCGAGCTTCGCCACGCTGCCGGATGCCGACAGCGCCGAGCGCTTCTTCCGCACCGAGTTTCCCGACTTGCTGCCGCTGATGCCCCGCTTCGCCGAGGATTTCGTCGCGCATCCGGCCCCGAATCTCTACACGCTCTATCTCGACCGCTGGCACCGTGGCGACTGCAGCGTGCTGCTGGGCGATGCGGCCCACGCCATCGTGCCGTTCCACGGCCAGGGCATGAACTGCGGACTGGAGGACGCCGTCGAGCTGGCCGGGTTGCTGGTGTCCGGCGGCGATGGCGCTGGCGTCTTCGAGACGTTCCAGCAGCGGCGCAAGCCCAATGCCGACGCGATTGCCGCGATGGCGCTGGAAAACTACATCGAGATGCGCGATTCGGTAGCCGACCCCCGCTATCTGGCCAGGCGCGACCTCGGCGCGCGCCTGGCGGAAGCGGCACCGGAGCACTTCATGGCACGCTACCGCATGGTCACCTTCACCCGGCTGCCGTATGCCTACGCCTACGAACGTGGCAAGGCCCAGGACGTGCTGCTCGAACGGCTGCTGTCCGGCCACGACAGCGCTGCCGCGGTGCCGCTGGAGGCCGCCGTCGAACAACTGCGCGCCAGCCTGCCGCCGCTGCCGGTGATCGAGCGTGGATGAAACGCTGCTCGCGGCGTACCTGGCGACCGACTTCCGGGTGCGCTTGCCGCAGGGCGGATGGGCGAGCCTGCGCATCGGCGTGCCGCCACCGGATGCGCTGCTGGCGCTGACCGGCGGCGCGCCCTGGGGTGTGATCACCGCCTGGAACCCGCGCTCACACGCCATGCCGCGTGAATGGAACCGTCGCGCCCAGCGCACCTTGCTCGCTGAACTGCGCGCACGCGCTGACGTTCGCGGCATACGCGCTGCGGTCGGCGTGGGCGCAGGGGCCTGGCGCGAATGCAGCCTGCTGGTCATCGGCGCGCACGAGGCCAGCCTGCGTGCGCTGTGCGCGCGCCACGACCAGCACGCTTTCATTGCCGCGGAAGGGGCAGCCCCGCCGCAGTTGCTGTGGACCGATGCGCCGCGATGAGCCGTTTCGGGCGACAGGCCGCCACATGGACAAGGCCGCCGGGCATTGCGGACAATTGAAGGGATGACCGCCGCCCCTCTCCCCCTGCTCGAAGCGCGGGCCCTGACCTTCCTGCGCCAGGACGAGCCGGTGTTCGGCCCGCTGGATTTCCAGCTGCGCGCAGGCGAGCTGGCGCTGGTCGAGGGTGACAACGGCAGCGGCAAGACCACGCTGATGCGCGTGCTGGCCGGCCTGCTGCATATCGACGAGGGCGAGCTGCGCTGGCGCGGCGCGCCACTGGTGCGCGACACCTGCCAGGGCGAGATCGTTTTCCTGGGCCACCAGCTCGGTCTGAAGGGCGACCTCAGCCCGCGCGAGAACCTGCGCATCGCCGCGGGCCTGCACGGCTGCCGTGACGGCATGACGGCGGCCACGGCGCTGCGATCAGTTGGCCTGCACGGTTATGAGGACGAGCCGGTGCGCCAGCTCTCCGCCGGCCAGAAGAAGCGCGCCGCGCTGGCCCGCCTGCTGCTGGTTCCCGCCACGCTGTGGCTGCTCGACGAGCCCTACGCCAACCTCGACCGCCACGGCATCGCGCTGGTCAACCGGCTGCTGGAAACCCACATCGGCGCCGGCGGCGCGGCGCTGGTCACCAGCCATGGCGCGGTGAGCTTCCACGGCGGCGAGCCGCAGCGCATCCGGATGCACGCATGAACCGCGCACCGCTGTCGCGCGCCTGCGCCGCCGTGCTGCGGCGCGACCTCACGCTGGCCTGGCGCCGCCGCGGCGACATCGCCATGCCGGTGCTGTACGCGCTGATCGTCACCACGCTGTTTCCCTTCGCGCTGGGCCCGGACAACGCGCTGCTGCAGCGGATCGCCGGCGGCGTGGTGCTGGTCACCGTGCTGCTGGCCATGCTGCTGGCGCTGGACGGCATGTTCCGCAGCGACATTGAGGACGGCTCCCTCGAACAACTGGTGCTGGCCCCGCAGCCGCTGGCGCTGATGCTGGGCATGAAGATCCTCGCGCACTGGCTCACCACGGCGCTGCCATTGATCGTGATCGCGCCGATGCTGGCCAGCATGCTGCAGCTGCCGCTGGCCGTCATGCCGGTGCTGCTGCTGGCGCTGGTACTGGCGACGCCGATGCTCAGCCTGCTCGGCGCGGTGCTGGTGGCGCTGACGGCCGGCACCCGGCGCTCTGGTATGCTTCTGGCCCTGATGTTGCTGCCGCTGTGCGTTCCCGTGGTGATCTTTGCTGCCGGCGCGTTGTCCGCGGCTCAACAGGGTCTGCCATGGATTGCCCCGATCGCATGGCTCGGCGCCGCGCTGGCGCTGGCCCTCGTGCTGGCGCCGCTGGCCTGCGCCGCCGCCCTTCGTATTGCCTTGGACGCGTGACTCCCATGTCCAGCTGGATTCCACTCTGGTTGCACAAGCTCGGCTCGCCGCCGACCTTTTACCGCTTCGCTGGCGCCGTGCGCCCGTGGATGCTCGCGCTCGCGCTGATCCTCGGCGCGGTGGCGATGTACGGCGGGCTGGTGCTGGCGCCGCCGGATTACCAGCAGGGCGATGACTACCGCATCATCTTCGTGCATGTGCCCAGCGCGTGGATGGCCTTGTTCATCTATGGGGTGATGGCGGTTTCCGCCTTCATCGCGCTGGTGTGGCGGATCAAGCTGGCCGAGGTGGTGGCGATGGAATCGGCGCCGATCGGCGCGGCGTTCACCCTGATCACGCTGGTCACCGGCTCGCTGTGGGGCATCCGCATGTGGGGCACCTGGTGGACCTGGGACGCCCGGCTCACCTCCGAGCTGGTGCTGCTGTTCCTGTATCTGGGCGTGATGGGCCTGTATCACGCCTTCGAGGATCGCCGCCAGGGCGCCCGGGCCGCTGCCTTCCTGGCGCTGATCGGCATCATCAATGTGCCGATCGTGCATTTCTCGGTGAACTGGTGGAACACGCTGCATCAGGGCTCCACCGTGCGCCTGTTCGGCCCCTCCACGATGAGCAGCTCGATGATCTGGCCGCTGCTGACGATGATGGTCGCCACCAAGTGCTACTACTTCGCCAGCCTGTTCTCGCGCGTGCGCACCGATCTGCTCGCGCTGGAAGGCGGCAAGGACTGGGTGCGGCAGATCGCCCAGCGCGAGGGCGACCAATGAGCGAGTTCTTCGCCATGGGCGGCTATGCGGCTTACGTGTGGCCGTCGTATGCCCTGTTTCTCCTCGTGCTGCTGGCCGACGCGCTCGCGCCGATGCTGCGCCGACGCCGCGTGCTGCGGGAACTGCGCACCCGACTGGCGCGGCAAGCGGCCCGCCAGTCCCGCGATGCGTCCCCCGACGCCTGACCTCGAAATCGGAAGCCCCGCATGAACCCCACCCGCAAACGCCGGCTGATCATCGTCGTGATGGTGCTGGTAGCCGCCACCATCGCCGGCGGCCTGACCGTGTTCGCTTTGCAGAAGAACATGAACTACCTGCTCACTCCCAGCCAGGTGCTGTCCGGCCAGGCGATGGGCTACCAGACCTTCCGTCTCGGCGGCATGGTCAAACAGGGCTCGATCCAGCGCGACAGCGATTCGCTGAAGGTCACCTTCACCGTGATCGACGCCGGCGGCGCCATGCCGGTGGAGTACACCGGCATCCTCCCGGACCTGTTTCGTGACAACCAGTCGGTGATCGCCACCGGGCACATGGAGAATGCGCATTTCGTCGCCACGGACGTGCTGGCCAAACACGATGAAACCTACATGCCCAAGGAATTGAAGGACGCCATGGCCAAGGCGCACGAAGGCAAGGAAGTGGCCGACGCCGACGCGTCTGCTGCGGCGCGCTGAACGCGGCGCGTGCCGGCTGCAATCCTTCCCCCCATGAGTTTTCCGCTGCTTCGTCCGCAGCCTTGCGCGTCAAACCACGGTACCTGCCATGACTCCTGAACTCGGCCAGCTTGCCCTCGTCCTCGCCCTGCTGCTGGCACTGGCGCAAAGCGTGCTGCCGCTGATCGGCGCCTGGCGCGGCAATCGCGCGCTGATTGCCGTGGCGCGGCCCGCGGCGGCCGGCCAGGCCGCCTTCGTGCTGGTGGCGTTCGCCTTGCTGGTATGGGCGTTCCTGCGCTTCGACTTCTCGGTGGCCTATGTCGCCGACAACTCCAACCTCGCGCTGCCCTGGTACTACCGCATCGCCGCCGTATGGGGCGCGCACGAGGGCTCGATGCTGCTGTGGGTGTTCATCCTCAATGTGTGGACGCTGGCGGTGGCGGCGCTCAGCCGCAACCTGCCCGAGGTATTCGTGGCGCGCGTGCTGGCCGTGCTCGGCTTGATCGCAGTGGGTTTTCTTGCCTTCATCCTGTTTACCTCCAACCCGTTCGCGCGGCTGCTGCCGATGCCGCTGGACGGTGGAGACCTCAACCCGGTGCTGCAGGATCCGGGCATGACCTTCCACCCGCCCGTGATCTACATGGGCTATGTGGGTTTCTCGGTGGCGTTTGCGTTTTCCATCGCCGCACTGCTGGGCGGTGAACTGGAGCAGGCGTGGGTACGCTGGGCGCGCTCGTGGACCAATGTCGCGTGGGCCTTTCTCACCGCTGGCATCGTCGCCGGCAGCTGGTGGGCCTACGCCGAGCTCGGCTGGGGTGGCTGGTGGTTCTGGGATCCGGTGGAAAACGCCAGCTTCATGCCGTGGCTGGTCGGCACCGCGCTGATCCACGCGCAGGCCGTGACCGAGAAGCGTGGCTCGCTGCGCGCGTGGACCATCCTGCTGTCGATCTTCGCCTTCTCGCTGTCGCTGCTGGGCACCTTCCTGGTGCGCTCGGGCGTGCTGACTTCGGTGCATGCGTTCGCCTCGGACCCGCGCCGCGGCCTGTTCATCCTGGCGTTCCTGGTGGTCGTCGTCGGCGGATCGCTGCTGCTGTACGCGTTGCGCGCGCCGAAGGTGGCCGGCGGCAAGGCGTTCGGGCTGCTCTCGCGCGAGACGGTGATCCTGGTCGGCAACCTGATGTTCACCGTGGCCGCGGCGATGGTGCTGCTGGGCACGCTGTTCCCGCTGATCGGCGATGCGTTCAACCTGGGCCGCATCTCGGTGGGCCCGCCCTACTTCGGCTTCCTATTCCCGCTGCTGATGGCGCCGGTGGTGCTGCTGCTGCCATTCGGGCCGTTCCTGCGCTGGGGCAAGAGCGAGCCCGCGCCCCTCAAGAGCGTGCTGGTGCGGGTGGCCATCGCCGCGGTGGCCTGCGCCATCGTGGCGGCGTTCTTCGTGCACGGGCAGGCCCGGGCGATCGCCGGCGTGGCGGCCGCGGTGTGGTGCGCCGTCGGCACGCTGCTTTACGTCTACAAGCGCTGGCGCGAGATGCCCCGCGGCCGGCGCTACCCGGCCGAGATGGCGGGCATGCTGCTGGCCCATTTCGGCTTGGGCGTGTTCCTCGTCGGCGTG
>DASUJJ010000183.1:0-5043 GCA_036279335.1 Dyella sp. | reverse complement strand
ATGCGCCCGATCACTTCGCTACTTCGCCTGGGCGCCGCCGTGGCCGCGCTCGCGCTGGCCGGCTGCGCCACGATGGGCCCATCGGCCGACGACGGTCAGTGGGCCGCCACCGCGCCGGTGCAGCCGCAGGCCGCGCCGGTGGCCGATGGCTCGATCTACCACGACGCCAGCAACATGGAGCTGTTCGCCGATCCGCGCGCGCACCGCGTGGGCGACATCCTCACCATCGTGCTGCAGGAAAGCACCCAGGCGAGCAAGAAGGCGACCACCAGCACCAGCAAGACCGACAAGACCTCGATCGACGCGCCGAACCTGCTCGGCCAGGTCGCCACGCTCAATGGCCTGCCGACCAGCATCGGCCTCAACGGCGACCGCAGCTTTGCCGGTGACGGCTCGTCCAGCCAGAGCAACCAGCTCAGCGGCCAGATCACGGTCACCGTGGCGCAGCGCCTGTCCAACGGCAACCTGCTGGTGCGCGGCGAGAAGTGGCTGACCATCAACCAAGGCCAGGAGATGGTGCGCATCTCCGGCATCGTGCGTCCGCAGGACATCAACCCCGACAACACCGTGGCGTCCAGCCGCGTCGCCGATGCGCGCATCGCCTACACCGGCCGCGGCTCGCTGGCCGACGCCAATACCCAGGGCTGGCTGTCGCGCTTCTTCAATTCCAAGTGGATGCCGTTCTGATGAAAGCGCGTCGCCTGATGAAGCACCTGCGTCATGCCGCGTCACCACCGTCGGTGCATGCGCCGTACGAGTGTCGACACCCCGACCCGGCCGCGCCGGGGGCGCGTGCCGCCGATGCGCTGCGTCGTGGCGAGATACGGCGGGCGCTGCTGCGCTGGCGCAGCTTCGGCACCACGCTGCTGGTGATATTTGCCGTGGCGCTGGCCGCGCCGGCACATGCCGACAAGATCCGCGACCTCGCCTCGGTCGGAGGCGTGCGCACCAACCAGCTGATCGGCTATGGCCTGGTGGTCGGCCTCGATGGTTCCGGCGACCAGACCACGCAGGCGCCGTTCACCACGCAGAGCCTGGAGAACATGCTGCAGCAGTTCGGCATCGTGGTGCCGGCCGGTGCGCGGCCGCAGCTGAAAAACGCGGCGGCGGTGATCGTCACCGCCGACCTGCCGCCGTTCGCCAAGCCGGGCCAGACCATCGATGTCACCGTCGCCTCGATCGGCAATGCCAAGACGCTGCGCGGCGGCCAGCTGCTGATGGCGCCCCTGAAAGGCGCCGATGGCAACACCTATGCGATCGCCCAGGGCAGCGTGGTGATCGGCGGCATCAGCGCGCAGGGCAAGAGCGGCTCCAGCGTGCAGGTGAACATCTCCGACTCCGGCCGCATTCCCAACGGCGCCACGGTGGAGCGCAGCGTGCCCTCGGCGTTCGGCAACGGCGGCGATCTGCTGCTCAACCTCAACACCGCGGATTTCACCACGGCCTCGCGGGTGGTGAAGGCGATCAACGCCGCCTACGGTGCCGGCACCGCCAATGCGATCGACGGCGGCTCGATCGCCGTGCGCAGCCCGCTCGACCCGTCGCAGAAAGTGGCGTGGCTGGGCGAGATCCAGAACCTCGACGTGACCCCCGCCGACCCACCCGCGCGCGTTGTGGTGAATTCGCGCACCGGCACGGTGGTGATCGGCTCGGACGTGCGCGTGAGCGCCGCCGCGGTAGCGCACGGCTCGATCCAGGTGACGATCAGCGAGCAGCCGCTGGTGAGCCAGCCAGGTGCCTTCAGCCGCGGGCAGACCGCCGTGGTGCCGTCCAGCGACGTGCGCGTGAGCGAGGACGGCGGCCACATGTTCAAGTTCGGCCCAGGCGTGAGCCTGGACGCCATCGTGCGCGCGGTGAACCAGGTGGGTGCGGCGCCGAGCGATCTCATTTCCATCCTGCAGGCGCTCAAGCAGGCCGGTGCGCTGCACGCGGAGCTGGTGGTGATCTGACATGGCCGTGAATCTCGACGCCACCGCGCAGAACCTCAGCACCTGGACCGACCTGTCCGGCTTCAGCGCCCTGCGCCAGAGCGCGCAGGCGGACGCGAAGTCGGCGCTGCCGGTGGTGGCCAAGCAGTTCGAGTCGATCTTCACCCAGATGGTGCTGAAGTCGATGCGCGACGCCAACTTTGGCGATCCGAATTTCGACAGCCAGGCCAGCGAGTCGTGGCAGGGGCTGGCCGATCAGCAGCTGGCGGTGACGCTGTCCAACCAGGGCCACGGCCTGGGCATTGCCGAGATGCTGGTGCGCCAGCTCGGCGGCAAGGATGCGCCGCCCCCGGGTGCCGGCGGCACCACGCACGCCGCGGCCGACGGCAGCGACGATGGCTGGCTCGCGCGGCTCGGTTCGGTGGCTCGCGCGGCCGGTACCGCTGCGGTGAAGACAGCCTCGCATTTCATTCCCGGCGACCCGGTGGATTTCGTCACCAGGATGGCGCCGTTCGCGCAGAAGGCGGCCGAAAAACTCGGCGTATCGGTACGTGCCGTGCTGGCCCAGGCCGCGCTGGAAACGCAGTGGGGCAAGCACATGCCGCAGCACGGCGACGGCACGCCCAGCTACAACCTGTTCGGCATGAAGGCGGGTTCGAGCTGGGACGGCGAGCGCGTCAACGTACCCACGCTGGAGGTGGAGGGCGGCGTGCCGGTGCGCAAGCGCGCCGCGTTTCGCGCCTACGAATCGCCGGCGCAATCGTTCGACGACTATGCCCGCCTGCTCGGCGACAACCCGCGCTACGCGCACGCGCTGGGCAAGGGCGACGACGTGGCGGGGTTTGCCCGCGGGCTGGTGCAGGGCGGCTACGCCACCGACCCGTCCTATGCCCACAAGATCGCCGCCATCGCCAACAGCCCGGCGATGCGCCAGGCGCTCGACGCGCTCAAGAACGGCGTCGGCGCGCCGACACCTTTCGAATGACGTGCCGAGAACTGACCCATGGCTAACCTGCTCAGTACCGGCATCTCCGGCCTCAATGCGGCCCAGGTGCAGCTCGCCACGGTGGGCAACAACATTTCCAACGCCGGCACCGACGGCTACAGCCGCGAGGTGGTGCGCCAGACCGAGCGCGTGGTGCCGCCGGCGAACCGCTACACCGTGGGTGGCGGCGTGGACGTGGTGGCGGTGGAGCGCGCCTATTCCGGCTACCTCACCAGCGCGGTGTGGAGCAGCAACGCGAATCTTTCGCGCGCCAGCACCTACAACGACCTCACCACCACGCTCAACAGCATGCTCAGCGCCAGCGGCGATCTGCAGGGCGCGTTGGACAGCTTCTACGGCGCCTTCGACACGGTGGCCAACGCGCCGGGCGACAGCTCTGCGCGCCAGGCGCTGCTCGGCAATGCCTCCACCGTGGCCACGGTGTTCACCACGCTGGGCGCGCAGCTGGACAGCCAGCAGAAGCAGATCAACGGCCAGGTCACCAACACCGTCCAAAGCATCAACAGCACGCTGGACAACATCGCCAAGCTCAACCGCCAGATCCACGACAGCCTCGGCAGCGGCTCGCCGAACGCGTTGCTGGATCAACGCGACGCGCTGGTGAACACGCTCTCGGGTTACCTCGGCGTCACCGCGGTGAGCGAGAGCAACGGCACGCTCAGCGTCTACAGCAGCAGCGGCCAGAGCCTGGTCAGCGGCAACAACGCGTTCAAGCTGTCCACCGGTACCAACGCCTATGAGATCGGGCGCGTCAGCGTGCTCGACAGCAGCGGCACCGATATCACCGCGCGCCTGAGCGGAGGCTCGCTGGGTGCGCTGCTCGATTACCGCAGCAACGTGCTCGACAGCGCGCAGAACCGGCTCGGCCAGGCCGCGATTGGCCTGGCCAGCAGCGTGAATGCGCAGCAGGGCAAGGGACTGGACCTCAACGGCCAGCTCGGCGCGCCGATCTTCGCGCTGCCGGCGCCGCAGGCGCTGGCGGCCAGCACCAATGCGGGCAGCGCCACGGTAAGCGCGCAGGTGGCCGACGTTGCCGCGCTGACCAGCGCCGACTACACGCTGCGCTACGACGGCAGCGCGTGGAGCATGACGACTACCGGCGGGCAGCCGGTGGCGCTCACCACCAACCCCGATGGCACGCTCAGCGGCGCGGGGCTGACCTTGGCCGTGGCGGGCACGGCACAGGCGGGCGACAGCTTCCGCCTGCAGCCCACCCGCAACGCGGCCAGCGGGCTCACCGTGAGCCTCACCGATCCGTCCGGCATCGCGGCGGCGGCGGCGCTGCAGATCAAGGCCGCGGGTGCCAACACCGGCAGCGGCGCGGTGTCCTCGCTGCAAGTCAGCGATGCCGGCAATCCGGCGCTGTTCACCGGCGTCACCGTGAGCTTTCCCACTGCTGGCAGCTATACGCTCACCGACGCCGGCGGCACCGTGCTGGGCAGCGGCGCCTACACGCCGGGCCAGCCGCTTTCGGCCAACGGCTGGAGCCTCACGCTCTCCGGTGCGCCGGCCGCCGGCGACAGCTTCGCGATCAGCGCCAACAGCAACGGCCTCAACGACAACGCCAACGCGCTGGCGCTGGCCGGGCTGGCCGACACGAATGTGCTGGCCGGCGGCAGCCGCTCGGTGATCGACAACTACACGCTGCTCACCACCGAGATCGGCAACGCCGGCGCGCAGGCGGCCAGCAACCTCACCACGCAGACCAGCCTGCACAACCAGGCGATGTCGGCGCAGCAGGCCGTCTCGGGCGTGAATCTCGACGAGGAGGCGGCCAACCTGGTGAAGTTCCAGCAGGCCTACCAGGCCTCGGCCCAGGTGATCTCCACCGCCCAGTCCATCTTCAGCAGCCTGCTCGCTGCCGTGCAGAGGTAATCGCCATGCGCCTTTCCACCAGCTGGATGTACCAGCAGTCGCTGGCCAGCATGATGAACCAGCAAAGCACGCTGGCCGCCACGCAGAACCAGGTCAGCACCGGCCGGCGCATCAACGTCGCCTCGGACGATCCGGCCGGCGCCGGGCGCGTGGTGAGCCTCAACCACATCCTCGCAGCCAACACGCAGTACACCGCCAACATCGATGCGGCCAGCACGCGGCTCAATCCCGCGC
>DASUJJ010000182.1:0-38754 GCA_036279335.1 Dyella sp. | reverse complement strand
CCGGACATCGCGATGGCGCCACGCGATGCGCTGCCCGAGGGCGTGATCGTCGATACCCGCGCCACCTATCAGTCGATGGTGGGCTTTGGCGCGGCGATCACCGATTCCTCTGCGTGGCTGCTGCGCCACAAGATGAGCCAGGCGCAGCGCACGGCGCTGCTACGCGAACTGTTCGGGCCGCCGCCGGGGCTCAACATGAGCATGACGCGGCTGACCATCGGCGCGTCGGATTTCTCGCTGCAGCCGTACACGCTGGACGATCTTCCCGCCGGCCAGAGCGATCCCGCGCTGGCGCATTTCAACGTCACACCCGCGCTGGGCGAGCTGATCCCGACCGTGCGCGAGGCGCTGTCGATCAACCCGCAGCTGCGCATCATCGCCTCGCCGTGGAGCGCGCCGGCATGGATGAAGAGCAGCGGCAGCCTGGTCAAGGGCGAGCTGCTCGAAGCGTTCGAAAGCACGTTCGCCGATTACCTCGTGAAGTATGTGGAGGCGTTCCGCGGTTACGGCATTCCCATCTTCGCGCTTACCGTGCAGAACGAACCGGCGTTCGAGCCGGCCAGCTACCCGGGGATGGCGGTGCAGGCGGCCACGCGTGCGCGATTGATCGGCCAGTACCTCGGCCCCGCGCTGGCCGGCAGCCGTGCCCCGGACACGCGCATCCTCGGCTGGGACCACAACTGGGACAACCCGGCCCAGCCGCTGGAAGTGCTGGCCGATCCAGCCGCGGCGCGCTACGTGGCCGGCATCGCCTGGCACTGCTACGCCGGCACGCCTTCGGCGCAGACCGACGTGCACCGCGCCCATCCGGACAAGGACGCCTACATCACCGAGTGCTCCGGCGGCGACTGGGCCTCGGCGAAGAAGGGCGAGCTGCTGTGGTTTGCGCGTGACCTGCTGCTGGCCGGCGTGCGCAACTGGGCCCGCGGCGTGGTGTATTGGAACGTGGCGCTGGACGAGCAGCACGGCCCGCACTCCGGCGGCTGCGGCGAATGCAAGGGCGTGGTCACCATCGACTCGCGCACCGGCGCAGTGAGCCGCAACGACGAGTACTACGCGTTCGCCCACTTCAGCCGCTTCGTGCTGCCGGGCGCGCTGCGGGTGGGCTCCAGCGAGACGGAGAAGGGCGTCAACAACGTGGCCTTCCGCAACCCGGGCGACGAGTCGCTGGTGCTGGTGGTGGTGAACAGCCACACCGACGCGCGCACCATTTCCGTGGCCGAGGGCAGCACCGCCTTCCAGTACGCGATGCCGCCGCAAAGCGTGGCCACCTTCGTGTGGACGCCGGACCCCGCCGGCGCCCTGATCCGCCGCGCGCTGCGCTGGCTGCAGCGCGTCCGTGCCGCGGCCAACGGCGCGCCGGCACGGCGGTGACGCTGGCCGGGCCTGCGCTGCTTTTTTACTCGAGATCACCGGCTCCACCGTCATGCGGGACACGCTGGCGTGGCCAGCGGATCTTCCGCGCGTTGGCCTGGGACATCATCACCGTGACTGCAGGCGAGCTCCGGGGCCGACAGCACTTGGAGGAGGCATGCAGTGATGGGCGTATTCGGCCTCGGCCATATCGGCGTCGGTGATGTGCCGGGCCGCGCGTTCGGCAAGGGACAGGTGTCGCGCACGGTCCAGGCCAATGCAGCGTGGATCGACTGCCCCGGTGAGCGAGCCGATGAAGTGCACCACGCCGGCGATGCCCTGCATGCGCGGATCGGCCATGCGGAAGACCGGTGCGTGGGCTGCGGATGCCTGCCCGGGGACGCGCGGCCGCGGTGCTCCCCGCGCCAGCTGCGCAGACAGCGCCCGACCGCCCGCGATGTAGTCCGGAGACGATGGCGCTGCTGGCCTCAGCTGCAAGTCCATGGCGGTCGAAGGCGTGGCAGCGGTGGCGGGACGGGCGCGTTCAGCGGGCGCGCGTTCGTGCTGGTGGTCGGGCCGAGGGCGCGCCGGGCGTGCCGCCTGATCGACAGCGGGAGAGACCTCCGGCGCACGCTGAATCGGCGCGACGGCGCTGGCCGCAATCCAGCGCAGGCGAAGCGCACCGGACCACGCCAGCGGCGCGTGTGGCCGCTGCGGCTCGGGCGCGGCGGGTCGCGTCAGCGTGAGCAGCCAAAGCAGATGAATGATCACCGTGGCGGCCAGCGCCAGCGCCCTCGGCATGCCATCGCCGAGTCGACGGCAGCGTGGATCGACCGTGCAGAAGTTCTTCGGCTGAGGCATTCAGTCATCCCTGTGCTGGCGTAGACGCTATCCGTGCAGGCCACTGCATCGCGCGCACCCGAAGTGCGTTGAGGTGCCGCAGCCGCAGCCGCAGGGAATGACGACCGCCTCCCGACAAAGGTTTCACGCACGGGTACAGCTCGGGAGGCGGGAGGCATCGGTGTTCTGGTCGCTGGTGCGTTCGGGCCAGCATCGCGGTCGGTTGCCGATCTGCTGGAGCTGGCGCTTTCCGAACCAGGCGACGCTTAGCGCGGACGCCCCCGGCCGCCGCCGCGTACTCGGCACCGGCGTGGTTGACCCGTTGGATTGCACGCCATGGCGACGCGCCGGCCGCTATGCTCGGGAACCTCCACGCGCCTGCGGCGTCGATGGAAAACCCTTTTCACCCTTGATGGAAAACTCACCATGATTGTTTCGCGCTCCCTGCTTGTCGCTTCCCTCATCACGGCCCTCGGCCTGACCATGGCTCCGGTGTCGTCGGCGCGCGCGGCCGACGAGCTGGGCGGTGATGCCGTACCCGGCCTGTGCATGCTCTCGCGGGGCGCAGTGTTTGCGCAGTCCAAGGTCGGCCAGGCCGCCAGCGAGCGCCTGAACCAGCTGGCCACCCAGGCGCGCAACCAGTTGTCCGCCGAACGCACGTCGCTGCAGGCCGATGTCGAGAAGTTCCAGAAGAGCGCCCCGCAGCTGACGGAAGACCAGCGCAAGCAGCAGGGCAGTGCGCTGCAGCAGCGCATGCAGGCGTTCCAGAGCAAGGCCGGCGAGCTCACCGAGCGCATCCGGCTGACCCAGAGCAAGGTGACCGAACGCATCGGCGAGCAGGCCCAGCCGATCGTGGCGAGCAGCTACAAGAGCCACCGCTGCGGCCTGTTGGTGAATCGCGAGGTGGTGCTCGGCGGCAACGTGAGCAACGACCTCACCCCCGACGTGGTGAAGGGGCTGGATGGCAAGCTCACCACCATCAGCTTCAACCTGGAGCCGCTGCCGGCCGGCGCCACGTCGCCGTCCGCGTCGGGCAAGTAAGCGCGTCGTTCGCCGGGTCGTCGTGGCGGCTTCGGCCGCCGCCAGTCGGCCGTTGACACACGCGCTCAGCCGATGGCGGGCGCGCGGCAATGGCGGTCGATGTACTCGCGCTGGCTGGGCATGGCGGCGGCGACCTCGGCGATCACCTGGCGCAGGCTGGCCAGTCGCGCGGGCGCGTCCACCTGGGTGCGCAGGTCCACCAGCGGGTCGTAGCGCTCGGGGTGGATTTCCTGGCCGGCCATCACCGCCAGCCAGTTGGAGTTCTGGAACAGCTCCAGCGGCTCGGCGGCCAGCCGCCCGTGCGCGCGGAAGTGCGCCAGCTTGTAGGCCAGCGGCTCGGGAATCTCCATGCGCGCGACATGCCGCCACATCGGTTCGTCGCGCTGGTTGGCGTGGTAGTGCAGGATCAGGAAGTCGCGGATGCGCTCGTACTCCAGCGCGGTGAGGCGATTGAATTCGGCGCGCCCCAGCGGATCGAAATCGCGGTCGGGGAACAGCGCGAGCAGGCGCGTGACGGCGGTCTGGATCAGGTGGATGCTGGTCGACTCCAGCGGTTCCAGGAAGCCGGCCGCCAGACCCACCGCCACGCAGTTGCGGTGCCAGAACTGGCGCCGCCGTCCGGTGGTGAAGCGCAGCGCCCGCGGTGTGCCCAGCGGCTCGCCTTCCAGGTGGTCGAGCAGCACGCGGGTCGCGGTGTCGTCGTCGGTGAAGGCACTGCTGTACACGTGGCCGTTGCCCACCCGGTGCTGCAACGGGATGCGCCACTGCCAGCCTGCCTCGTGCGCGGTGGAGCGGGTGTAGGACGCAAACTCGCTGCCGTGCTCGCAGGCCACCGCGACCGCACGGTCGCACGGCAGCCAGTGGCGCCAGTCGTCATAGCCGGCGTGCAGAGCCTCCTCGATCAGCAGGCCGCGGAAGCCGCTGCAGTCGATGAACAGGTCGCCCTCGAGCGCGGTGCCGCCCTCCAGCCGCACGCGCTCGATGAAGCCGTCGTCCGGCCGCAGCTCCACCGCGACCACGCGGCCCTCGGTGCGGCGCACGCCGCGCGCCTCGGCGTACTTGCGCAGGAACGCCGCGTACAGGCCGGCGTCGAACTGGTAGGCGTAGTCCAGCGTGGAAAGCACCTGGCGGCGATCGGACGACGGCGGCGAGAACTTGCCGTCGCGCGCGGCCACCCAGGCCAGCGAGTAGTCCTGCAGCGGCGTGCGGTCGCCGCGCATGCGCTCGCGCAGCCAGTAGTGGTGCAGCGGCACCTTGTCGAAATCGGCGCCGTAGCTGCCGAACGGGTGGAAGTAGCGATGCCCGCGGTGCACCCAGCCGACAAACTCCAGGCCCAGCTTGAAGGTGCCCTGGGTGGCGGCGATGAACGCGTTTTCGTCGATGCCGAGCGTCTGGTTGAACAGCTTGATCGGCGGAATGGTGGCCTCGCCCACGCCGATGGTGCCGATCTGATCGGACTCCACCAGCTCGATCCGGCAGCTGCCCTGCAGCGCCTGCGCCAGCGCGGCCGCGACCATCCAGCCTGCCGTGCCGCCGCCCACGATCACCACGCTGCGTATGCGCCGGTCGCTCGTCTGCACCATTCCCCGTCCCCTTGCGAACCTCGTCGAAGCGGGGATTCTAGGCCGAGCGGGTGAGCCTCGGCGGCGCGGCTACTTGCCGCCGGGCGGCGGCATCAGCGCGAACAGCACCTCGTTCGACGGCACGGCCGAGGCGCGGGCGATATCGACCGGCGTGTCGTGCGTGGAACGGGCCCGGTATCCGCGCGCCTGCAATTGCCTGAGCAGGTCTTCCGGAGCCGTGCCGATGATCGGCGCGAGCTCATCCAGTGTGGCGCGTGTCATCAAGGCCACGGTCTGAAAGGCCGGATTGCGCGCGCGGCCCTTGCCCGCGGTGAATGCGAACGGCACGGCGACCACCACCGACAGCAGCAGGGGAATCAGCAGCGTGCGGCGTTTGGCATAGGCCGCCAGCGGCTTCCAGTTCTTCACCAGGTGCAGCACGAACGGCGCCAGCAAGAGCATGCTCAGCCACTCGTGCATGCGGTGGAAGGTGGCTGACGACCAGTGGAAGAACAGCGCCACGCCGGAGACGGCGGACACCATGAAGAGGCCTGCCGTGAGCGGCGTGCCGTAGCGATGCATGAAGTGCTTCAACGCGGGATTTCCTGGCGGCGGGGCGGCTGCATTTTCAGCAAATGATAGTTATTCGCATTTAAAGCAGCAAGCCGAGTTGTCACGGAACGGGCCAGACCGGCGCGAGGCCGATGCTAAAGTCCGGGGCTTTCCCTTCCCCGGAGCGACGCATGAGCCAGACCACTTCCGCCTATCCGATCGGCACGCCCGGCATCGCCTGGGGCCCGGCCGAAGTGGCTGCCTGGCGCGCGCGGCAGACCCGCCAGCGCAGCTATGCCGACGACGTGGTGACCGCGGTCGAGCGCCTGCGCAGCCGCTTCGAGGTGAGCGAATACGGCATGCTCGACTACGCGCCCGAACGCTTCCCGCTGTTCGCGATCCGCAGCCGCGACTGGCGCGATGGGCGGCCGGTCATGCTGGTTACCGGCGGCGTGCACGGCTACGAAACCAGCGGCGTGCACGGCGCGCTGCAGTTCCTCGATCGCGACGCGACGCGCTACGCCGATCGCGTGAACCTGCTGGTGGTGCCGTGCGTGAGCCCGTGGGCGTACGAGCGCATCCACCGCTGGAATCCCGACGCGCTGGACCCCAACCGCTCATTCCGCGAGCCCAGCCCGGCGCAGGAATCGGCGGCGCTGCTGCGACTGCTGGCGCCGCTGCGCGACCGCGCGCTCATGCACATCGACCTGCACGAAACCACCGATTCGGACGAGAGCGAATTCCGCCCGGCGCTGGCCGCCCGCGACGGCGTGGCGCATGAGCCGGGCGAGATCCCCGACGGCTTTTATCTGGTGGACGACAGCGAGCGGCCGCAGCCGGCGTTCCAGCAGGCGATCATCGAGGCGGTGGCCAAGGTCACCCACATCGCGCCTGCCGATGCCAAGGGCGAGATCATCGGTTCGCCGATGGTGGCGCCCGGCGTGATCCGCTACCCGCTGCAAAAGCTCGGGCTGTGCGCGGGCATCACCCACGCCCGCTACGTCACCACCACCGAGGTCTACCCCGACAGCCCGCGCGCCACGCCCGCCCAGTGCAACGACGCGCAGGTGGCGGCTGTGTGCGCGGCGATCGAGTTTGCGCTGGCGGCGGGCTGACCGGCGGCGCCCTGCTGCGCGCGGTGCCGGTGGCCGCGCGCCGTTGATGGCCGCACACGAAGGGCCCGCGCGCATCGCTCCGCTCCGACAGGGCCGCGTATGGCGCGGTGTCACCCCGAGCGTCGGGCGAGGTTGCCGGCGAGGTCAGGCGCCGGTGTGCCACTGATTCGGATCGACCCGTGCAAGGCTGCTCCGCAGGGCAGCGACTGCGATGGCTCGTGCGTTTTCCCGCGCGGCATGCCGCGGCGCGCTGCCGGCTTGCGGAGACCGGCGCCGGGAGCACTCAAGCCCGCCGAACACACGCACGGCAACAATGCGATCGCCGTCTAGATCGTCGTGATTTCCAGCCCGCTGACGACCTGCGCATGCACGTGCGCGGCCAGCGCCTTGCGATCCATCCCCGGCGGTACCGTCATCGGCGGGTGGAACACCACGCGCAGCTGCGCCCCGCGCATGCGCAGGAAGCGCTTCACGTGCGCACCAGCGTCCATCTCGCCGTGGAAGGCGTAGCCGTCGCGATCGCCCCCGTCGCCCAGCTGGCGTCCGTCCACCGCCAGGATCTCCAGCGTGAACGGCTGCACGGTCCACGCCTGACCGGCCGACCGCTCGCCCATGAACAGCGAGAACAGGCTGGACTTGAACGGCGCCACGCGCTCGCCCGATGACGTGGTGCCCTCGGCGAACAGCACCAGGTCGTGGTCGTCGCGCATCTGCGCGGCTACTGACGCCGCCACGCTGGCCGCATCGCTCCGGCGCCGGCTGATGTACAGCGTCTGCGCCAGCTCGCCGACCGCGCGCATGCCGGGCCAGCGTTCCATCTCGTTCTTGGCGATGAAGCGGGCGCGCAGCAGGCTGCCCAGCACCACGATGTCGAAATGCGAGATGTGGTTGCCCACGAACAGCGTGCCGCCGGTGTCCCGCGGCGTGCCTTCGACGATGACTTTGATGGACAGCGCCCGGCGCAGGCAGGCAAACCACCAGCGCGGCAGCACGAACGCGGCGCGGCCGCGGTGGAAGCGCATGAACAGCCACTGCGGCGGCATCAGCACGAGGCTGGCCAGCACGATGGCGCTCAACCGGGCGCCAGCGCGCAGCGAATCGAGGACGGGATGTTCTGCAGCAGGCGGGAGCGTCATGCAGGCAGTACGCGGCAGCGAGGTGCGGCGGATGCAGCCAGTGGACCGCGACAGCCGTCCACCGTGCGCCACAGGCGCTGATGCCGCGGGCAATCTTGCGTGACGCCACGCCGCGCGCCGATCGCGGTCATGGTGTCGCCCGATGGCTCTGGCATGATCCGCCAATCACTCGCCACAAGGACCCACGCGATGTTGCTTCGACGCCACGGATGGCTGCTCGCCGTCCTGCTTGTTCCGCTCGCCGGCTGTGCCACGGACCCGCGCATCACGCCTGACGCGCGCTGGATCGATCCTTCGCAGGCCGTGCAGCTCGCCGCCGCGGCGGCGCCGCGCGGCGTCTCGGGGGTGTTCGCGCTCACCGTGCAGAACGCGGCGCGGCCCGGGCCCGGCCCGCTGTATCTCAACTCCGAGCGCGACTACCGCGACCAGCGCGACCTCACCGTGGTGGTTTTGCCGGAGGCGGCCAAAGCGCTGGCCGAACGGCTGCATGACGACCCGGAGCGTGAGCTGCGGGGGCGGCGCATCCTCGTCGCCGGCCAGGCGCGCCGCGTGCGCATCGACTTCGTCGCCGACGGTCGACCCACCGGCAAGTACTACTACCAGACGCACGTGGTGGTGACCGACGCGGCGCAGATCCAGCTGCTGTGACAGCCAGCGGACGCGATGACAACACCGGCAAGCATCCGACCCGTCACCGATGCCGACTTTGCCGCGTGGCTGTTGCTGTGGGAAGGCTACAACGCGTTCTACGGCAGGCACGGCAGCAGCGCCCTTGACCCGGCGATCCCCCGCGCCAGCTGGCAGCGCTTCCTCGAGCCGGCCGAGCCGATGTTCACCAGCGTGGTGGAGGTCGACGGCGTGCCGTTCGGTTTGGTGCATTTCCGCTAACACCGCAGCACCACGCGGATCGAACCGGTCTGCTACCCGCAGGACTTTTCGTTGCCGAAGCGGCGCGGGGGCAGGGGATGGCGCGCGCCCTGATCGAGCACGTCTATGCGCACGCCCGCGCGGCCGACGTACGCCGCGTGTACTGGCAGACCGAGGCGGGCAATGCCAAAGCGCGCGCGCTGTACGGCCGGCTCGCCCGCCACGCCGGATTTATCGTCTACGCGCACGATGGGTGAGCGGCGGCTGATGACGACACACCATGGAGGGACGATCGCAATGAGCAGGACGCAGAAGATGTTTGCCAGCCTGATGGCGGTGCTGGTGCTGGTATTCGCGCTGGATATCCGCGACCTGGCCGAGCGGGTGGGGACACCGATTCCCGGCTTTCCCTTCGCCTTCGGCGGTGCGGCGATGGACAACCTGCTCGCGGTGCTGGTCGCCGTGCTGGCGGCGTGGGCGCTGGGGCGCGCCGGTGGGGCGCTGCATCGACGGCTGGGGCTGCGTTGGCACGGCGCGCGCGGGCCGCTGCTGGTGCTGCTGGCGACCGTGCCCACCTGGCTGGTGCTGGCGTGGCAGGGCACGCTGGCGGAGGATCTCGCGGCGCTGCCGCTGTTCTGGCTCGCGCTGGCGTTTCCGTTCGCCGAGGAGGTGCTGTACCGCGGATTCGGCTACGTGTTCGTGCATCGCACGCTGCGCTGGCCGCGATGGCTGGCACTGGGCCTGCAGGCGCTGGCGTTCGGCTTCATCCACTGGTGGAGCATGGGCTTCGGCGGCGGCGAGGCGCTCACCGTGTTTGCCCTAACCGGGTTGGGTGGCCTGGTGATGGGTGCGCTTGACGCCCTGGATGGCGACACGATCTGGAGCGGCCTTGCGTTCCACGTGTCGCTCAACGCCTCGTGGAACGTGTTCGCGGTGGCCGACGATGCGGTCGGCGGCGGGTGGACCATCGGCGTGCGCGTGTTCAGTGCCGCGCTGGCGATCGGCCTGCTGGCGTGGGGCCGGCGCCCGCGCCGCGGGCGCGCCATCGGCATGTGACCACGGTCGACCTGCGCCGCGCGACGGCGCTGGCCTATGCTGCGGGGCTCGTCGAGGATCTGTCGCGGAGATGTCCATGAAGCTGCCCATGCTGCTCACCACCACCCTCATGCTGGCGGCGAGCCTGCCGGCGCACGCGGGCACCGCACCGGCGTCGCGTCTGCACGAGATCCGCGACCCCGACACCCGCGCCTGGTGGCAGGCCACCGAGGTGCTGTCCAGCGACGCGATGGAAGGGCGCGACACCGGCTCGGCCGGATACGACCGCGCCGCGCAGGTGGTGGCGAAACGCTTCGTGGCGGCAGGACTGCAGCCGGCCGGCGACCACGGCACGTGGTTCCAGACCTTCCGCCTCAACGACTTGCGCATCACCGTGCCGGGCACGCGCATCACGGCCGGCGGCAAGCCGCTGCGTCTGCTTTACGACCTGGCGATCTGGCCTTCGGCGGGGATGCCCACGCAGCTCGATGCGGCCGTGGTGTTCGGCGGCTACTGCGCGGCGGGCACGCTGGGCGATGTGCGCGGCAAGGTGGTGCTCTGCTACGGCTGGCGCCGTGCCGGACTCACCACGGGTGCCGAGCGCGCCCGTGCGGTGGAGGCGGGCGGCGCGGCGGGCATCCTCACCATCGCCGATCCCGGTTTCACCGTGGAGCCGATGCGCTGGCCGGTGGCCTACGCCCGCAGCATGAGCCTGTTCGATGCGCCCGCTTCGCCGGCGGACCGCCTGCTGGTTGGCACGCTCAACGCCGATGCGCTGGCCACGGTGATCGCCGGCTCCGATCACGATGCCGCCCAGCTGCTCGCGCTGGGCAGCGCCGGCATGCCGCTGCCGCGCTTCGAGGTGCCGGGGCATTTTCAGGCGCAGCTGCATCTCGAGAAAAAAGTGGTGACCTCGGCCAACGTGCTTGGCGTGCTGCCCGGCACCGATCCGGCGCTGCGCGACCAGACGCTGGTGCTCTCGGCGCATCTGGACGGCTACGGCCACGGCGAGCCGGTGGGCGGCGACGACATCTACAACGGCACGCTGGACGATGCGGCCTACGTGGCGCTGCTGGAGCATCTGGCCACGCGGCGGCACGGCAAGGGCTACCGCCGCCCGGTGCTGTTCGCGGCGCTCACCGGCGAGGAGAAGGGGCTGTTCGGCAGCCGCTGGTTGGTGGCGCATCCGCCGCTGCCGAAAGAGCAGATCGTGGCCAACATCAACCTCGATCAGATCCGCCCGATCTTCCCGCTGACCCGGCTCACCGTGCACGCGCTCGACGACAGCACACTGGGCGACGCGGTGCGCGCCGTGGCCGCGGACCACGATATCCAGGTCCAGCTGGACCCCGAACCCGAGCGCAACCTGCTGCGTCGCGCCGATCACTGGCCGTTCGTGCAGGCGGGCATTCCGGCGACCGGTTTCGTGTTCGGCTACGCGCCGGGCAGCGACGCGGAAAAGCGCTATCGCCACTGGTACGAGGTGCAGTACCACCGCCCGCAGGACGACCTGGCCCAGCCGATGGACTGGACTGCCGCGGGCGCGTTCAACCGGTTCTTCTACGACCTGGTGGCCCACGTGGCGAACGCCGATGCCGCGCCACATTGGAAGCCGGGCAGCGCGCTGGCACCGCGGCCTTAGGGCGACGTGCGAGCCGCGCGGGTCGGATCGAGCGGGCTCCGCGGGTGCCATCCCGTTTCCGAAGGCGCAGCGCAGGATCCTGCGTGTTGAGTGCGCACGGCCGGCGTGTATAACCGAACGGTTGCCACGTTCCGGCACACCGCGCAGGCCGCACCGGCCCGGCGCGACGCTATTTCCAGGGGGAGTGTTTCGATGATGCGAATCACCTTGCGGCCGCTGCTGCTCAGCGCGGCGTTGATGGCTACCCTCGGCCCGGCGCTGGCGGCCGAGGTCGCCAAGCCCGCGCCCGACGCCATGTTCGGCTTCAGCACCGACGCGGCGAGCGCACAGCAGCAGCTGGAAGAGCGCTTCGACGCCTTGCTTGATCCGGCCGACCAGCGCGCCTGGCTCAAGCGGATGTCCTCCGCCCCCAACCAGGTGGGCGCGCCGCACGACAAGGCCAACGCCGAGTTCATGCTGGAACAGTTCCGCGCGTGGGGCTGGGATGCGCACATCGAGACCTTCAACGTGCTCTATCCCACGCCCAGCACGGTGGCGCTGGAACTGCTCGGTCCGCAGCCGTACACCGCCAAGCTGAGCGAGCCGGCGGTGGCTGGCGATGCCACCTCGGACATCCGCGACGGCGCGCTGCCGCCCTACAACGTCTACGGCGCCGACGGCGACGTGACCGCCGAAGTGGTCTACGCCAACTACGGCATGCCCGACGACTACAAGGAGCTGGCCCGCCGCGGCATCGACGTGCGCGGCAAGATCGTGCTCACCCGCTACGGCGGCGGCTGGCGCGGGCTCAAGCCCAAGCTGGCGCAGCAGCACGGCGCGGCCGGCTGCCTGATCTATTCCGATCCGCACGACGACGGCTACGTCCAGGGCGACACCTATCCGCAAGGCGGCTGGCGCCCGGCCGACGGCGTGCAGCGCGGCTCAGTGCAGGACATGCAGCTCTATCCCGGCGACCCGCTCACCCCGGGCGTGGGCTCCACGCCGGACGCCAAGCGGCTGGCGATCGCCGATGCGCCGACCATCCTGAAGATCCCGGTGCTGCCGATTTCCTACGCCGACGCCACGCCGCTGCTGCGCGCGCTGGGCGGCCCGATAGCGCCCAATGCGTGGCGCGGCGGGCTGGGCCTCACCTATCACGTGGGCCCCAGCACGGCGAAGGCGCACCTCGTGGTGAAGTCGAACTGGACGCAGCAGCCGGTGTACGACGTGATCGCCGTCATGCAGGGCGCGAGCGAGCCCGACCAGTGGATCGTGCGCGGCAACCACCACGATGGCTGGATGTTCGGCGCGTGGGATCCGCTGGCCGGCAACGTGGCGCTGATGGCCGAGGCCAAGGCGATCGGCACGCTGGTGAAGCAGGGCTGGCGGCCGCAGCGAACCCTGGTCTACGCCAGCTGGGACGGAGAGGAGCCGGGCCTGATCGGTTCCACCGAATGGGCCGAGACGCACGCCAAGGAGCTGCAGGCCAAGGCGGTGATGTACGTCAACACCGATACCAACGGCCGCGGCTTCCTCGGCGCCGAGGGCAGCCACTCGCTGCAGCATCTGGTCAACCAGGTAATCGACGGCGTGACCGATCCGGAAACCCACGCCAGCGTCGGCGAGCGGCTGCGCGCGCGCATGCGGCTCGATGGCACCGATCCGCAGGCCGGGCCCGAAGCAAAGGCCGATGCCAAGCTGGCCGCCGCCGGCGGCGACCTGCCAATCGGCGCGCTGGGCTCGGGCTCGGACTACAGCGCCTTCCTCGAACACCTGGGCATCGCCTCGCTCAACCTCGGCTTCGGCGGCGAGGATGATGACTCGGGCATCTACCACTCGCGCTACGACTCGTTCGATCACTACGTGCGCTTCGGCGATCCCGACTTCGCCTACGGCGTGGCGCTGTCGAAAGTGGCCGGCCACATCGTGCTGCGCGCGGCCGACGCCAACGTGCTGCCGCTGCGCTTCGGCGACTTCAGCCGCACGCTGGACCGCTACGTGGGAGAGCTGCACGCGCTGGTCGACAGCACCCGCAAGGCCACGCTGGCGCAGCACCAGTTGCTCGACAGCCACGCCTACCAGCTGGTCAGCGATCCGACCCGCCCGGTACAACCGCCGGCGCGCGATTCGGACATGCCGGCGATCCAGCTGGCGCCGCTCGACCTCGCCGCCAAACGCCTCAGGCAGAGTGCACAGGCCTTCGATGCGGCGTATGCGAAGCGCGCCGCCGGCGGCTTCGCGATGCCCGCCGCGCAGAGGCACGAGCTCGACGCGCAGATCGCCCGCATGGAGCAGGCGCTGACCCGCGCCGACGGCCTGCCCGGCCGCCCGTGGTTCCAGCACATGATCTACGCGCCGGGCATGCTCACCGGCTACGGCGTGAAGACCGTGCCCGGCGTGCGCGAGGCAATCGAGGGACGGCGCTGGGCCGAGGCCGACCACTACGCCGCGATCACCGCCGGCGTGCTCGACGGCTACCGCGCCAGGCTCGACCAGCTCACCGCGCTGCTCAAGCGCTGAGGCAGCGCTCTGACATCCCCGATCGCGTACCGATGTGCGCGATCGGGGGCCATGCCACGCGAGCCACTGTGCGACCGTGGCTCGCCGTCATCGCAATCAGCCCGCCGTCATCGCAATCAGGCCGAGCACCCGCCTGAAGGCGCGCCGCCGCGGCAAGGTGCAGGGCGTTTCGTCCGTCGATGTCGCCGTCGGGGATACTCTTTTTCGTTCTGGAACCCGCATGCAGATGCTGATTCGCGACGCCGTGCCGGCCGACTTTCCGGCCATCCTGGCGCTCAACGAGACCTTCGTGGCCGTGCTCAGCCCGCTCGACGAGGCGCGCCTGGCGCACCTGCACGCGCAGGCGGCGCAGCACCGGGTGGTCGAGCGCGCCGGTGAAGTGCTCGCCTTCGCGCTGACGCTGCGCGAGGCGGCCGATTACGACAGCCCCAACTACCGCTGGTTTGCGGCGCGCTACCCGCGCTTTCTTTACGTGGATCGCATCGTGGTCAGCGCCTGTGCCCACCGTTTGGGCGTCGGGCGTCAGCTCTATCGTGACGCGCATGCGTACGCACGGGTGCAGCAGGTGCCGATGCTGGTCTGCGAGTACGACATCGCGCCACCGAACCCGACCTCGGCAGATTTCCATGCCGCGCTGGGCTTTGCCGAAGTGGGGCGACAGATGCTCGGAGCCGGCAAAGAGGTGTCGCTGCAGGCACTCGACGTGGCGGCGGATACGCCGCTGTCCGAAGCGGCACCGACAGCGACCTGACGGCGCCGCGCCAGCCTGGTCAGGCCACGAACAAGCAGGTGAGGCTATGCAGGGAGCAGGGTGTCGCTGCACAGATCGGGCACGCCAGCCGCGGTGCCGGCCACGAGGTGGCATGACCTGCTGATGCCGTGGTTGGAAAAGACATGTACTGCAGGGGCGGATCGATGGGATACGGCACGAATGCGACTTTTCACGCCGCCGCGCCGCGGCAGCATCCCGATCGCGCTCTGCTAGCCTGTGCGTTTTCCTTTACCCGGTAGTGGCATGCGTACCGACGGCATCTCGTTCCATCGTCCCTGGGCGTTCTGGCTGGGATGCGCGCTGCTCATGGGTGGGGTGTTGGCTCACGTGCCGATGTTCCTGATGGGCGCGCCGATGCACTACCAGCTGGCGGGCATGCCGATGACGCCCACGATGATCGTGGGGATGGCGATGATTCCGCTGGGCGTGGCGCTGGCCACTTACGGCCTGGCGCCGCGGATGGAGCAGGTGCGGCGCACGCTGCATGGTGCGCGCAGCCATGCGTATTTCCATCTGGCCGACAGCGTGCCGTTGAACCGCCAGCACCTGACCCTGGTGCTGGTGCTGGTGGTGGCGCTGGCGGTGGACGTGATGAAGCCGGCCACGCTGGGGTTCGTGATACCGGGCATGACTCGCGAATACGCGATCACCAAGGAGAACGCCGCATTCCTCGCACTGGTAGCGCTTATCGGCACCACGGTGGGCTCGGTGGTGTGGGGTCGCATCGGCGACGTGTTCGGGCGACGCGCGGCGATCCTGCTGTCGGCGCTGACCTTCATGGGCACGGCGATCTGCGGCGCGATGCCCGCGTTCGGCTGGAACCTGGTGATGTGTTTCCTGATGGGGGCTTCGGCCGGTGGCCTGCTGCCGATCGCCTTCACCCTGATGGCCGAGGCGATTCCCGCCGCCCACCGCGGCTGGCTGTTGGTGGCGCTGGGCGGCATCGGCACCTCGGCCGGTTACCTGCTGGCTGCCGGCGCGGCGGCGGTGCTGGAGCCGCTCTTCAGCTGGCGCGTGCTCTGGCTGCTGGGCCTGCCTACCGGCGCGCTGATCGTGCTGCTCAACCGCTGGATTCCCGAATCGCCGCGCTTCCTGTCCAACGCGGGGATGGAGGAGGCCGCACGCGCGGTGCTGCTGCGTTTTTCCGGCGCACGCGGGCGCGCCATCGAGGCCGATGACGCCACACATCCGGGTGCGCCGATCATCGACGAGCAACATCCGGTGGTGGGGCTGCGCCAGCTGCTGCGCGGGCGACACGCGGCAATCAGCTGGGGCCTGATGGTGTGCGGCATCGCCTGGGGCATGGTGAATTTCGGTTTCCTGCTGTGGCTGCCGGTGAACCTGGTGAAGCTCGGCGTGGATCCGGCCGGCGCCAGCGCGCTGCTGGCGCGCTCGGCGATCATCGCGTTGCCCGGCATCGGCCTGGTGGTGTGGCTCTACCACCGCTGGAGCAGCGTGCGCTCGCTGGTGCTGTTCATCGCGCTGACGGCGGCCGCGCTGCTGGCGTTTCTGGCGATGGCGCTGCTCGGCCTGCGCTCGGCGATGCTCACCACCGCGGTCACCGCGGGGCTGCTGGTGAGCGTGAGCGGGGTGATCGCGACGCTGATTCCCTATGCCGCCGAGATCTACCCGGTGCACCTGCGCGGCACCGGCTCGGGAGTGATTGCGGCCAGCTCGAAATTCGGCGGCATCCTCGGTGCCGGCCTCGGAGTGCTGGGCTTCTTCGAGCACCTGGCGCTGGCCGCAGCGCTGATCGCGCTGCCGATGATGGCCGCTGCGGTGATGCTGGCGCGCACCGGCATCGAGACGCGCGGGCTGGGGCTGGAAGCCATCCAGACGGCCATGCGCGCCACGGGCGATGAGCCGCTGCGTCCCCGCTGATTGACGCCACCACCTTCATTTCGGAGTGCCATGAAAACCATCGGACTGCTCGGCGGCATGAGCTGGGAATCGACCATCCCCTATTACCGCCTGATCAACGAAGCGGTGAAGCAGCGCCTGGGCGGGCTGCACTCGGCGAAGCTGCTGCTGCACAGCGTGGACTTCGCCGAGATCGAGGCCTGCCAGCGCGCGGGCGACTGGGAAGCGGCCGGCGCGCAGCTGGCGCAGGCCGCGCGCGGTCTGCAGGCGGCCGGTGCCGACCTGCTGCTGATCGGCGCCAACACCATGCACAAGGTGGCGCCCGAGATCGAGGCCGCCATCGACATCCCGCTGCTGCACGTGGCCGATGCCACGGCGCAGGCGATCCGCGCCGCCGGCATCACCTGCGTGGGCCTGCTCGGCACGCGCTACACGATGGAGCAGGCGTTCTACGTGGACCGTCTCGCCTCGCACGGGTTGGAGGTGCTGGTGCCGCCGCCGGCTGATCGCGAGGAAGTGCATCGGGTGATCTTCGACGAGCTGTGCCTGGGCCGCTTCGAGGAGGCCTCGCGCGATCAGTTTCGCCGCGTGATGGCCGATCTCGTCGCGCGCGGTGCGGGCGGCATCGTCCTGGGCTGTACCGAAATCGGCCTGCTGGTGGACGCGGGCGACGCGACGGTGCCGCAGTTCGACACCACCGGCCTGCACGCGATGGCGGCGGTCGAGGCGGCGCTCGCCGAGGGCTGAGCGCGCCACCTTTGAGCGTGCCGCGTTACAGCTCGCCGGTGAGGAACTGGCCGCGGCCGTGACCGAAGCTCCAGTCCTGATCGGTGTTGGTGACGATGGAGACCATCACGTCGCTGGCCTCGATGCCGCAACTGGCCTTCAGTTCGCGGCACAGCTCGGCGTAGAAGGTCTCTTTCATGGCGCGGCTGCGCGGACGGCTGGTGACGGTGACCACCACCACGTTGTGCGTGCGCGGGATGTCCAGCCCGGTGTCCTGCACGATGAAATGCTCCGGCGGATGCTCGTGCACGATCTGGTAGCGGTCGCGCTCGGGCACCTTGAACGCGGTGAGCATGGCGCGGTGGGTGGCGTCGAGCAGGGTGGTGATCTCGGCCTTGCTGCGGCCTTCCATCACATCGAAACGCGTCAGGGGCATAAGTCCTCCGTCGTTAGTGGTCAGCCGCGCATGATGCCCACCGCCGCGTTCAGCCCGCGTGGGCGCGGCGATCCGGCTCGTCGGCGCGGGAAAGTGTGCTGCGGCCCCGTGGCCGGTGTGCGACCGCTGGTCTAGGCTGTGTGCTTTGCCGCCACACGGAATCTGCGCCATGTCTCCATGTGTTTCGCGTTACCGACTTGCTCGCCGGATCGCGATTGCGCTGCTGGCGCTGGGCGCCTGCAGCTCGGCCATTGCGCAGGACGGCGCGCCGCAGGTCACGGTGGGCAGCGGCCCGCTGGTGGGCAAGACCGCCACCGCGGGCGGCGTGGCGCTGCAGGAGTTTCTGGGTATTCCGTATGCCGCCCCGCCGGTCGGGCCGCTGCGCTGGAAGCCGCCGCAGCCGGTCGCCGGCTGGAACCAGGTGCGCGAGGCCACCGCGTTCGGTCCGCGCTGCATGCAGCTGCCGCTGTTCGGCGACATGGTGTTCCGCTCGCGCGGCATGAGCGAGGACTGCCTCTACCTCAACGTCTGGGCCCCCGCCGCGCCGGCCAACGTGAAGCGCCCGGTGCTGGTGTATTTCTACGGTGGCGGTTTCGTGGGCGGCGATGGTTCGGAGCCGCGCTACGACGGCGCCAGCATGGCGTCGAAGGGACTGGTGACGGTCACCGTGAACTATCGGCTGGGCGTGTTCGGATTCCTCGCCGCGCCGGCACTCGCCGCCGAATCCCCGCAGCACGCCAGCGGCAACTACGGCCTGCTCGATCAGGTGGCTGCGCTGCGCTGGGTGCGCGACAACATCGCGCGCTTCGGCGGCGATCCGGCGCGGATCACCATCGCCGGCGAGTCGGCTGGCTCGATCTCGGTGAGCGCGCTGATGGCTTCGCCGCTGAGCAAGTCGCTGATCGCCGGTGCGATCGGCGAGAGCGGCGCGCTGATTGCACCGATCGCGCCGCAGCCGCGCAGCGCGGCCGAAGCCATCGGCAGCGCTTTCATGGCGCAGCTGCATGCCGATTCGCTCGATGCGCTGCGCGCCATGCCGGCACAGGCGCTGCTGCAGGCTACCGATCCGCAGGCCAGGCCCGCGTTCGACTTCGCGCCCGACATCGACGGCCTGTTCCTCACCGAAGCACCGGCCGAGACCTTCGCCCACGGCGAGCAGGCGAAGGTGCCCTTGCTGCTGGGCGCCAATTCGCAGGAGGGGTTCTACCCGGCGATCCTGCACGACAACCCGCCCACGCCGGCCAACTACCGCGCCGCGCTCGATGCGCTGTTCGGCGACCGCGCCGCCGCGGCGCTGCGGCTGTATTCCGGCGCCACCGCCGACGAGGTGAAGCGCTCGGCCACCGCGCTGGCGGGCGACCTGTTCATCGCGTACAGCACCTGGCGCTGGATGGAGCTGCACCGGGCGACCGGCGGCCAGAACGTGTATTTCTACTACTACGCGCATCCGCGCCCGGCCAAGCGCGATCCCGCACCGGGCGAGCAGCCCGACACGGGCGCGGTGCACAGCGGCGAGATCGAATACGCGCTGGGCAACCTCGACGGCAACGCGGTGTATGCGTGGACGCCGGCTGACCGCGCGGTGTCGCGCACCATGCAGGATTACTTCGCGCAGTTCGTGCGCCGCGGTGATCCCAATCAGGCCGGCCTGCCGGCGTGGCCGGCGGTGCGCGAATCGCACGGCGGCATCACGCGGCAGACCATCGATGTCGACACCCGCAGCGAGACCGATCGCGGCGCCGCGCGGCAGGCGTTCCTGCGCGATTTCCTGGCCAGCCATCCCAGCCCGCTGTGATGCGGCCGCTTGTTGGTCGCTGCGCATGCGCTCACGTTGTGCTTTGAGCGGCACATGGACAATCATCGCGATCATGCCTGCCACGCCCGTACCCCCACCCGATCAAGAAGCCCATCGCCTCGCGCGGCTGCGCGCCCTGTCGGTTCTCGATACGGCACCCGAGCCGCTGTTCGACGGACTGGCCGAGGCGGCCGCCATGGCGCTGGGCATGCCGATGGCCGCGGTGAACCTGATCGACGCCGACCGCCAGTGGACCAAGGCGGGCGTGGGCCTGGAGGTGGGTGCCAGTCGCCCGCGCAATGAGGCCTTCTGCGCACACACCGTGCTGCAGGACACCGTGCTGGAGGTAGCCGACGCGCGCCACGATCCGCGTTTTGCCGACAACCCGGCGGTGACCTGCGCAGACGGCATCCGTTTCTATGCGGGTGCGCCGATCATGCTCAATGACGGCTCCCGTCTCGGAGCGCTGTGTGCGGTGGATATCGCCCCGCGCTCGCTCACTCCGGCGCAGCGCGAGCTGCTGCGGGCACTGGCCACGGTGGCGGGCGAAGCGCTGCAGCTGCGGCTGGATTCGCTGGAGCGGGAAGCGTTGCTCGATCGCACCGGCCGGCTCGCCGACGTCGGTGGCTGGACGATGGATCTGGACACCAACGAACTGCAGTGGTCGTCGCAGACCTTCCGCCTGCACGATCTGCCGGTTGGTCAATTGCCCACACTGGAGCAGGCGCTGAATTTCTATCCGCCCGAGGCCCGCGCGCGGCTGGAGCAGGCGATCGAGCGCGCGCGTCGCGACGGCGCGGGCTGGGACCTGGAGCTGCCGCTGGTGACGGCGGCCGGGCGCAAGCTGTGGGTCCGTGCCATCGGTCGCATGGAGCGCTTCGATGACGGGCAGCCGTATCGGCTGATCGGCGCGATCCAGGACATCAGCATCCGGCGCAAGGTGATCCATGCGCTGGAGGCCAGCGAGCGTCGCTTCCGCCAGCTGTTCGAGTACAGCCTGGGGCTGATCTGCATGCACGACCACGAGGGCGTGCTGCTGTCGGTGAACCCGGCGGCGGCGCGTGCGCTGGGCTACTCGGTGGGCGACCTGCTCGGCTGTCCGCTGTCCGACTTCATGCCGCGCGGGAACCAGCAGGTATTTCGCGACTACCTGCTGCGCATCATCACCGCCGGCACCGATGCCGGCGTGATGGAACTGCTCGCCCGCGACGGCAGCGTGCGCATGTGGCAATACCAGAACGTACTCGACGACCAGTCCGACGAGCCGTACATCCTCGGTCACGCGCAGGACATTACCGAGCGCGTGGCGCTGGAGCGCTCGCTGCGCGAGTCGGCGATTCGCGATCCGCTCACCGGCTGCTTCAACCGCCGCTATCTCGCCCAGGTGGAGGCCGACGCCGAGCGCTCCTGGGGTTGCATCACCATCGACCTGGACCACTTCAAAGAGGTCAACGACACCTTCGGCCACCAGCGCGGTGACGAGGTGCTGCAGGAGACCGCACGCTTCCTCGCGCGCCATGCCGGAGACGATGGCGCGGTGGTCCGCCTGGGTGGCGACGAGTTCCTCGTGCTGCTGCGCGACGCCGAGGCCGGTCGCACCGCCGAGGTGATGCTGCGCATCGAGCGCGATCGCGCCAGTGCGCCGATTGCGTTCACGCTGGGCGCGGCCACCATCGGCCGCGGTATCTCGCTGGACGAGGCGCTGGCCGAGGCCGATCGCAATCTCTACGCGCGCCGCGAGAGCGATCGCCGTCGCTGAACCGCCCCCGGCGCTTCCGGTGTGCCCGCGGCTGCGTCACCATGAGAGCCCCTCCTCACGGCAGTCGCCCCCATGAACGACATCGACGATGACGACGATTTTCCCGACGAGGCCGACGACTCCGTCGAGGCGCAGATCTGGCAGCTGCTGGGGCTGATCAATCCCGGCGACGAAGACACTGCGCTGCGCCAGTTCACCGCGTGGCGCGACGTGCAGGCCGAGTCCGACGATAGCGCCGATCCGGTGGAGACACTGGGCGAGGTGATCGACTGGACCTCGGGCTTTCGCGCCGACGACCCGGCGACCCTGGTGCAGGCGCTCAACGAGTTGGTCACGCGCTGGAATCTCGACGTCGACTGGGGCGGCGATCCCGACGACGACGAGTTCTTCGGCGAACAGGAGCTGCCCGACCTGCTCGCCACCGCCTACGACCGTCTGCTCGAACACGGCTACACCGTGTGGATCCACGAGAGCCCCGCCGCCGCGGTGGCCGGGTGGATCACCTTGAGCCGGGATGCCGAGCCCATGCGCGAGCTGGCCACCGCGCTGGGTATCAACCTGCAGCTGGCGCGCGACGCGGCCTGACGCGCGGCGGCCGCGCTCGCCGCGACGGAGCAGGGCGGCTGGCTCGATGGATCGGGGCTGCCCTGGTCAGGCTTCTTCGTCGTGGTCGTCGAAGCCGGTATAGCCCTCGGGAAACACTGGTGTGCCGTCGTCCTCCAGCGTCACCAGGTCGCCCAGCGCCTTGGCCGCCGCAGTTTCGGCCACCTCGCGATCGCGGAAGCTGCGGTTTTCGCAGATCGCGAAGTACGCCGGGAAGCCGCCGGCTGTCGGGGTTACGGCGAGCCATGCGGTGTAGCGCGAGCCTTCGCGCGTGGCGCCGGAGCGAATGTGGTGGCGGTCCAGGATGCGCTCGGCCATGGGCAGTCTCCGTTGCAATGCCGGCATTCTAGCGTGGCGATGGCGGCGCCCGTCCGCCCGCGGTGCGATCTTCGCGCGCGTCCGCTCGGCACGGTGCCCGTCGAGCAAAGCGGGCAGTCGGTCACGCCCGCCGCATCGGAAGTCGGGAGGCATGCCAAAGTCGCGATGCGTGGAGCTGCGCGCGCCGGTAGAGTCGCCGGGTCTTTCCCTGCCCAGGATCTGCCAATGACCGTTCGCGCCACCTCCATCCGCTCCGCTGTGTGCGCCGCCGTGCTGCTGGCCTTTGCCGGCGCCACCGCCGCCCAGGACGCCCCTGCGGCGGCCGCCCCCGCGCTCACCGCGGTGAAGGCCGCGCACTGGATCGACACCGAATCCGGCCGCGAGCGCGGCCCGGTGGTGGTGGTGATCCAGGGCGATCGCATCACCGACGTGCGCGAGGGTGGCGAGGTGCCGACGGGCGCGACCGTGATCGACCTGGGCGACGCCACGCTGCTGCCGGGCCTGATCGACGTGCATGTGCACCTCACCTCCGATCCCACCACCAGCACCGGCAACTACTACCGCGACGCCCTGACCCGCAGCGCGATGGACGACGCCGTGGTGGCGCCGACCCTGGCCAAGCGCACGCTGGACGCCGGTTTTACCACCGTGCGCAACGTCGGCGCGCCGGCCTATATCGACGTGGCATTGCGCGACGCCATCGACCGTGGGCAGATTCCCGGCCCGCGCATGCTGGTGGCCACGGTGCCGATCGGCGCCACCGGTGGCCACGCCGACGGCAGCACCGGCTTTTCGCCGGACATCACCTTCGGCGGCCCCAGCGGCGTGGCGGACGGCGTGGAGGCCGTGCGCGCCCGCGTGCGCGAGAACGTCAAGCGCGGCGCCGACGTGATCAAGTTCATGGCCAGCGCGGGCGTGCTGAGCAACGAGGCTTCGGTGGGCGCGCCGCAGTATTCGCAGGCGGAGATGGATGCGATCGTCGACGAGGCGCACCGCTGGGGCAAGAAGGTGGCCGCGCACGCACACGGTGCCGAGGCGATCAACATGGCGATCCGCGCCGGCGCGGACTCGGTCGAGCACTGCAGCTTCATCGACGCCGAGGGGCTCAAGATGGCCAAGGCGCGCGGCACCTATCTGGACTTCGACGTCTACAACGACGACTACATCCTGGCCGAGTACGCCAAGCTGGGCACGCCGCCGGCGCAGATCGCCAAGGAGAAACTGGTCGGCCGCGTGCAGCGCGAGAACTTCCGCAAGGCGGTGCAGGCCGGCGAGAAGATGGCCTTTGCCACCGACGCCGGCGTCTATCCGCACGGCTGGAACGGCAAGCAGTTCGCGAAGATGGTCGAGTGGGGCATGACGCCGATGCAGGCGATCCAGTCCGCCACCTGGAACGCCGCCGACCTGCTCGGCTGGCGCGACCGGGTGGGCGCGATCAAGACCGGCCTGTATGCCGACCTGGTGGCGGTGAATGGCGATCCGCTGAAGGATGTGAGCGTGCTTGAGCACGTCGACTTCGTGATGAAGGGCGGCCGCGTGGACGTCGCCCACGCCGCCGTGCGCTGACGCTGCGCACGCATGGCCGGGCATCACCGGCCATGCGTGCGGACGCCCGGCAGGAATCGGCCAACCCTGGCAGCGCTTGACGGCGATCAAGGTCGTCATGCCCGGCCAAGACGATGCTCCCGGCATGGTCGCCGCGCCACGCGGCGGCGACGCCGGAGCCGTGGCCATGCATCTATTGCCGCTGCCGGGTTTGTTTACGCCGCGCCGCGGCGCGGGGGCAGGTGCGGTGCTGGCCACCTGCGCGGCGCTGGGCCTGGCGCTGCTGGCGCAGCGGGTGGAGGCGGTGCCCTCGTTCGCGCGCCAGACCCAGCTCCCGTGCAACGCCTGCCACGTGGGCGGGTTCGGCCCGCAGCTCACCGCCTTCGGGCGGCAGTTCAAGCTGATGGGTTACACCATGAAGACCGGCAGCGGCGCGAACCTGCCGCTGTCGGCGATGCTGGTGGAGTCGTTCACCCACACCGCCAGGGCGCAGGTCGATCCGCCCGCCGACGGCTTCAGTCGCAACAACAACACCGAGCTGCAGCAGGCCTCGCTGTTCCTGGCCGGCCGGCTGACACAGCACCTGGGCGTGTTCGCACAGGCCACCTATTCGGAAAACGGCCACCTGCTCGGCTGGGACAACATCGACCTGCGCTACGCCAACAGCTTCAGCGCCGGCAAGCACAGCGCGATCTGGGGTGTCTCGCTCAACAACAACCCCACCGTCACCGACGTGTTCAACACCGCGCCGGCCTGGCAGTACCCGTACATGGCGGCCGACCTCGCCCCCGGTGCACCGGCGATGCCGCTGCTGTTCGGCGGGCTGGGCGGGCAGGTGATCGGCGTCAACGCCTATATGCAGCTGGACGGCCGCTGGTACGGCGAGGTGGGCGCCTACCGCTCGCTGTCGCCGTCGTTCCTGCGCAAGGTGAACGCCGACTTCGACGGCCGGCTGGCATCCACCGCACCGTAGGCGCGACTGGCTTACACCGGCAATGTGGGGGCGGGCGAGCTCACCGTGGGCGGCTTCTACCTGCACGCCCGGCGCGGCCTGCCGGGCGAGAACGCGGCGGGCCAGGCGGTGGCGGTGCCCGGGCCGTCCGACCGCTTCGACGACTTGGGTCTGGATGCGAGTTACCAGCGCGCCATCGGCAGCGACCACCGGCTGACGGTCAATGCGCTGTACGTGCAAGAGCGGCAACGGCTGGACGCGACGTATGCCGCCGGGGGTTCGACCTATCGCAGCGGCCGGCTGAGCGCGCTCAACCTGGCCGCCGCCTACTGGTACCGCGACACCTGGGGCGCCACGCTGGGCGCGTTCGCCGCCAACGGGCGCCGCGACCCGCTGCTGTACGGCGACGCCGGCACGCCCGACACCCGCGGCGGCACGCTGGAGGCCGACTGGAATCCATTCGGCCGCGCGGGCTCGTGGAAGCAGCCGTGGGCCAACCTGCGCGTGGGCTTGCAGTACACCTTCTACACGCGCTTCAGCGGGCGGGTGCACAACGTGGACGGCGCCGGCCGCAGCGCCCACGACAACAACACGACCTTTCTCTACCTGTGGCTGGCGATCTGAGCTGGCGGGCGGATCAGTCCAGCGCGCTCCAGTCCACCGCCGGCAGCGTCTCGAAGCCCGGCCGCGCAAACAGGAAGCCCTGGAACAGGCCGATGCCCATGCCGCGCAGCAGGTCGAATTCCTCCGCCGTCTCCACGCCTTCGGCGATCACCTCGATATGCAGCGCACGGCACACGCCCAGGATGCCCTGCACGATCGCCTGGCGCACCGGATCGCTGTCCACCGCCCGCATCAGCGCCATGTCCAGCTTGATGATGTCCGGCTGGAACTCGGCCAGCAGGTTCAGCCCGGAATAGCCGGCGCCGAAGTCGTCGATGGCGGTCTTGAAGCCCTGCCGCTTGTACTCGCGGATGATGCTTTTCAGGTGCTCCTTGTCCACCAGCTCCTCGTTCTCGGTGATCTCGAAGATCAGCTGGCGGGTGGGGAAGTTGAAGCGCCGCGCCGCTTCCAGCGTGGCGCGGATGCAGGTGGCCGCCTGGTACACCGCGTTGGGCAGGAAGTTGATGCTGACGTAGCAGTCGATGCCCAGCCGCGCGGCCAGCTCCACCGCCTTCACGCGGCAGGACTGGTCGAACCCGTAGCGGTTGTCCTCGTTGATCTGGCTGAGGATGCTTTCCGCCCCGGCGCCGTCGGCGCCGCGCACCAGCGCCTCGTAGGCAAACACCCGCCGCTCACGCACGTCGACGATGGGCTGGAACGCCATGGTGAACTCGAACGGCAGCGCATCACGCGAGGTGCAGGCGTTGCAGGGAGGGAGCGAGGTTTGATCTGAGGTCATCGATTCTGCGGCACGGCTGGGATAAAAGTGGCAAGGCCCCCGCGTGCAGGATACGCATCCGGAGGCCGACCGACAAAGCGTATCGGCCAGCCGTCGCGTGCCTTTGGGATCTTGCCCGGCATTACCTCATCTCCACCGTTCGCCCTGAGCGTAGCGAAGCGAAGTCGAAGGGCAGATGATCCGGGTTATCACGGGCCCGAGCCATAGCATCGGCAGCCTCTGCCACAGCCCACGGAAAGCGCATGAAATTCCTGGTGATGATTTACAGCGACGACCAGCTGCTCGGCGAGCTGCCCGCGGGCCAGTTCGATCACTTGATGCGCGGCTGCCTCAGCCACGCCGACGAGCTGAAGGCCGAAGGGCACCTGATCGACTCGCAGCAGCTGGAGCACCCGGTCACCGCGCGCTCGGTGCGCGTACGCGATGGCAAGACCACGGTGTTCGACGGCCCGTTCGCCGAGACCAAGGAGTACCTGGCGGGCTTCAACCTGATCGAGGCGGCCGACATGGACGAGGCGCTGCGCATCGCGCAGAGCTTTCCATGGGCTCGCACCGGCTGCATCGAGGTGCGTCCGATCCGCGACATGGACGCGGTGCGCCAGCGCGTCGGCGGCTGAACGAGGGCGGGTGAACTTAAAAAAAGCCGCGTCGAGGCGATCGACGCGGCCAAGGGTTTGAACCGACCACTGCCATGGACGGAGCCGGTGTCGGAGGGGGTCCGATGCGGCCCGCAGAGGATGGTGGGGCGGCGTCTCAGATCCCGGGACGGGCCCTCACGGTGCGGCCGCGGCGCTCACGTTCCAGCGCAGCACCGCCAGCACCGGAAAATGGTCCGACGGGTACACCGCGCCTTCGTGCACGGTGATCGTGACGGCGCGCAGCGCGGTGAAGCCGCGGGTGAGAATCCAGTCGATGCGCCGATCCGGCGTGCCGGTGAAGTTGTGGAAGGTCTGGTCAGGACCGGCGCGCTCCGCGGCGCTGCTGCGCGCGTCGACCAGCAGGCCGGTGAGCAGGGCGTGCGCTTCGCTGGCCGGCGGGGTGTTGAAGTCGCCGGTGAGCACGATCGGCATGCCCTTGGGCAAGGCCCGCAGGCGCGCCAGGATCGCCTTCGCGCCCTTGCTGCGCGCCGGCTCGTCCCCGTCCCGGTACGGCAGGTGGGTGTTGAGGAAGTAGAAGCGGCGGCCGTCTGCCTTCCGCTCGAACAGCGCCCACGTGACCATGCGCGGATACGGGTGACCCCAGCTGATGCTGCCGGGCACGTCGGGAGTATCGGACAGCCAGAAGTTGCCCGACTCGATCACCTTCAAGCGATCGGTGCGATAGAACACGCCCATGTGCTCGTCGCCGTCGCCGCCGCGGCGGCCCTCGCCGAACCAGGCATAGGCCGGCAGCCGCGCCACCACGTAGTCGCCTTGTTCCTTGCGCAGTTCCTGCGTGCCGAACACGTCGGGGTCGGCGTCGCGCACAGTGCGCACCAGCAGGTCGCGGCGGTTCGCCCACACGTTCACGCCGTCCGCCGAAGGCGTGCGCACGTTGAAGGTCATCACGCGCAGATCGGGCGGCACGGCGGTCCGCGGTGCGGGCATGGCACAGCCGGCGATCATGGCGGGCAGCGCCATGCAGAGGATCCAGCGCAGGGTTCGGGGCATGGCGAGGGCTCGGGGCAGGTCAGCCGCACAGGGCAGCAGCATCGGCCAGCATGATGCCATCGCGCTGCATCGCCGCCCGCGTGGGGGCATCGCCGGCCGGCGTCACCGGTCGGCACAGCTCCCACAGCAGGTGGGTGCGAAAGCCCAGCCGCACCGCGTCCTGCGCGCTCCACAGCACGCACACGTCGCGCGCCAGGCCGCACAGGTAGACCTCGTCCACGCCGCGCTCGCGCAGCCAGCCGGCCAGCCCGGTGGGCGGGCGCGCGCCGGCCGGGCCGTGGTTTTCCCGGAACGCGCTGTACGAATCCACGCGCGGGTCGCTGCCCTTGCGGATCACCGCGTCCACGCTGGACCAATCCACGCCTGCATGCAGCGCGGCGCCCGGCGTGTGCTGCACGCAGTGATCGGGCCACAGCGTCTGCGGCTGGTCGTACAGCGTGATGCTCTCGAACGGCGCACGGCCCACGTGCGAGCTGGCGAAGGAGACGTGCCCGGCCGGGTGCCAGTCCTGCGTGGCGACCACGTGGCCGAAGCGGCGCGCGCGCAGCAGCGCGTCGATGCCCGGGACGATCGCGTCGCCTTCGTGGCAGGCCAGCGCGCCGCCGGGCATGAAGTCCGGCTGCAGGTCGATCACGATCAGGGCGGCGTGGGAGAGGTCGATGGCGGACATGCGGGGAGGGCGGATCGGGAAAGGGCTTCGATCATGCCTCGTCGCCGCGCGACACGTCGAGGCAAGTGCGGCGGGCGCGGGCGCTCTGCGACAATGCGCCGATGTCTGCACGTCGCCTGCTGTGGTTCACCTTCATCGCGCTGCTCGCCACGCTCACTCTGGCCGGCTGTTCGCACGCGCCGGCACGCAATCCGCTGGCGATCTGGAAGCCGTCGCCGAACGTGAGCGCGCGGCGCGCGCAGCTGATCGTGGTGCACGCCACCGAATCGCCCTCGCTGGCCAGCGCGCTGGACACGCTGCGCGACCGACGCGCTGTCGCGCCGGTGAGCGCGCACTACCTGATCGCCGAGGACGGCACGCGCTACCAGCTGGTGGCTGACGCCATGCGCGCCTGGCATGCCGGCGCCGGCCAGTGGGGCGACATCGACGACGTCAACTCGGCCTCCATCGGCATCGAGCTGGACCATCGCGGCGACACGCCGTATCCGCCCCGGCAGATCGCCAGCCTGATCGTGCTGCTGCGCGACCTCACCGCGCGCCTGGGCATCGACCCGCGGCAGGTGATCGGACATGCCGACCTCGCGCCCGCGCGCAAATCCGATCCCGGGCCGAGCTTTCCGTGGGGTGAGCTCGCCGCCGCGGGCTTCGGCCGCTGGTCGCGCGAGCCGCTGCCGACGCCGCCGGACGGCTTCGACCCGTGGCTGGCGCTGCGCCTGGTCGGCTACCCGCTGGACGATCGCGCGGCCACGGTGCGCGCCTTCCACGAGCACTACCGCGGAAACCGCGCCGACACGCTGGACGCCTGCGACGCGGTGATCCTCTACGACCTGCAACAGCAGCTGCTCGGCCCGGCCGATGCCGCGGCTCCTGACGACGAGGCCCATCCATGATCACGCTGATCGGCTTTGACGCCGACGACACCCTCTGGCACAGCGAGGGCTACTACCAGGCCGCCAGCGCCGCGTTTGTCGACATCGTGGGGCGCTACGTCGACCTCGCCGACCGCCGCGTGCACCAGGACATGCTCGCCACCGAGCGGCGCAACCTGGCGCTGTTCGGCTACGGCGCCAAGGGCATGACGCTGTCGATGGTGGAGACCGCCATCGCGATCACCGACGCGCGCATCTCGGCGGCGGACCTCCATCGACTGGTCGAACTCGGCAAGGGCGTGCTGCAGCATCCGGTGGAACTGCTGCCCGGCATCCGCGCTGCCGTCGAGGTTGTGGCGCGCGATTTCCCGCTGGTGCTGATCACCAAGGGCGACTTGTTCCACCAGGAAAAGAAGGTGGAGCAATCCGGCCTGTCGGACCTGTTCCGGCGCATCGAGATCGTGTCGGAGAAGAACGAGCGCACCTACCGGCGGCTGTTCGAGGAGTTCGCCGTGACGCCCGCGCAGTTCCTGATGGTGGGCAACTCGCTGCGCTCGGACATTGAGCCGGTGGTGCGCCTGGGCGGCTGGGGCGTGCACATGCCCTACCACGTGACCTGGAGCCACGAGCTCGATCACGGGCTGGAACCCGACCATGCCCACGTCGCCACGGTGCAGGCACCCGCGGGGATCCCCGACGCGATCGCGGCACTGGCCGCCACGGCCGGGCGGGGTAGCTGAACCGGTTCGATCGCGTTGGTTCAGCAGTGTGAGGACGCGGGCCGCCAACGGTCACATCCATGAAGGCCTTGCACGCGTGCTTTTCACGCGGCGGGCCAGCGCTGATCGGCAGCATGATGACCCACGAATCCCCATTCGTCCCGGCGCCTCCGTCGGCGCCGTCATCCCCACTGCCGAGGAACTCCCCATGAGCGACACCCAACACGACGTGAAAGTACTCAACGAGCTGATCGAGACCACCATCGACAGCGCCAACGGTTACCAGGAAGCGGCCAAGGACGCCGACAACACCCGCTTCGCCGGCACCTTTGCCAGCCGCGCGCAGGAGCGTTCGCAGATCACCGGCCAGCTGCAGCGCCAGGTGCGCATGCTGGGCGCCGAACCGGAGGCTGACGGATCGGTGCTGGCCAAGGCGCATCGCATGTTCGTCAACCTGCGCAAGACGCTCACCTCCGGCGATAACGCCGTGGTGGACGAAGTGGAGCGTGGCGAGGACCACATCAAGGCGAAGTTCGAGGACGCCCTGAAGGACGACGAGCTGTCGCCGCCCACCCGCTCGGTGATCATGCAGGCGTACGTGTCGGTGAAGACCGGCCACGACCAGATGCGCGATCTCAAGCAGTCGCTGCACCGCGCTTCCTGAAGCACCGGCAAGTGAAACCGGCGGCCCCGCCTCGGCGGGGCCGCCGTCGTTTTGGGCTACAGTGCGCGCGCTGTTCCCACCGGCGATGCCGTATGTCCGCTGCTGCCCGCGATGCCGTGCCGCGCATCGTGCTCGATACCAACGTCTGCCTGGATCTGTTCCTGTTCCGCGACGCTGCCTGCGCGGCGCTGGCGGCCGCGCTGGGCGGCGGCCAGGTGCAGGCCGTGGCCGATGCACGTTGCCGCAACGAGTGGCTGCGCGTGCTCGAATACCCCAGCGTGCCGATCCGTCCCGAGCAGCGTGCCGGCCTGCGCGAGCGCTTCGACGCCGTGGTGCAGCTGCTTCCTGCGGCGCCGACGCCCAACCCGCTCGCCCCGCTGCCCACCTGCCGCGATCCGGACGACCAGATGTTTCTCGAACTGGCACAGGCCAGCGGCGCGCCGTGGCTGATCAGCAAGGATCGGGACCTGCTCAAGCTGGCCCGGCGCACGCGCAAGGCCGGGCTGTTCCTGATCCTCAAGCCGGAGCAGTGGTCAGCGGCGCTGATCGACCGTGCGGCGGCGGGCGCGTGACGCATCGCTGATTTGCGCGATGGGCTGGCCGTGGGAGCAATCGTGCCGGTCGAGCGCGCGGCTCGATCGGGATCTGGACGTCCGTTTGCCGGTGCCGGCCTGCTGACTGCTCGGTTCGCTGTGTGCGTCGATGTGAACGTGGGGCGGCCCGGGCTTGTGTGGTTCAATCGCCGCAACGTCTGCTGTGAGTACCGCCATGCTGGATACCGTGTTGATCGACTGCCCCTACTGCGGCGAGCCGATTGAGATCTATGTGGAGCCGGCCGAGGAGTCGCACCGCTACGTCGAGGACTGCTCGGTGTGCTGCCGGCCGATCACCATTTCCGTGCAGGTGGATCTGGACGGCGAGATGAGCGTCAGCGCCACCTCGCAGGACGACGCGTGACGTTGCTGTCGGGACGCGAGTGCGGAGCCCGCCGTGCCGTATGACCAGTCATGGATGGGCTACGGTTTCGTCGGCGGCCTGCAGGCCGGGGCGATCAGCGCGGCGGTCGGCGCGCTGCTGTTCGCGCTGTTCCATGCGATCGGCCGGCGCGGCGGCTGGAGCGAGGCGAAGAAGATCGGCTGGTCCTACCTGCTCGGGCTGCTGCTCAGCGGCGGCGGGGACCTGGGCAACCTGTTCTATTTCAACTTCGGCAAGCTGCAGTCGCTGCAACTGCTGCGCGCCAAGCTGGCCGAAGTGCACGACCCGGACAACCTGGGCACCCGCGCGTTCTGCGAGATGGTGGGCGTGGGCGTGGGCATCTTCGCGGCATGGATCGTGATCGACTGGCTCACGCGCCGCCGCGCATCGCGCTAGTGCAAAACCTGTAGGGGCGCACCCCCGGATCGGATCCGGGGCAGGCTCTGTGCGTGAATGCTCTTCGTCATGTCACCAAAAGCAGTCGCGCACAGGGTGCGCTCCTACAGTTCCGGGTGTGGCTGAATTTTCAGGGTCGCAACACCAGAAACGTCGCGCCAAGGCATCCCTACAGAATCGGATCGAACAGCCGCGCCACATTCATCGCCACGCGGCGCAGGTAGGGCGCGCCGTCGTACTCGCTCGCATCGATCGGGCGACAGCGGGCAAAGTCCGCGCGCAGCATCGCTTCCACCTCGGCGGCGAAGCCCTCGTCCACCGCCAGCGCGGTGATCTCGAAGTTGAGCCGGAACGAGCGGCTGTCCAGGTTCATGCTGCCGATCGCCGCCGTGTGGTCGTCCACCAGCACCGCCTTCTGGTGCAGGAAGCCAGGCTGGTAGCGGTACATGCCGATGCCCCGCTGCAGCGCCTCGTGCGCGTGCCAGGTGGAGGCGAGGAACACGCCGCGGTGGTCGGCCCGCGAGGGGATCATCACCCGCACGTCCACCCCGCGCAGCACGGCCAGCTGCAATGCGGAAAGCACCGCGGCGTCGGGCACGAAATACGGCGTGCTCAGCCACACCCGCTCGCGCGCCGCGTGAATCAACGCGGTGAAGCACAGCGAGCCGGTTTCCTGGTCGTCGGCCGGTCCGGTGGTGAGCACCAGCACGCTGGCCGGCCCCTGGTCGGCGATGGCGTCGCTGGCACGCAGCGTGGCGCCGGTGCTCCAGTGCCAGTCCTCGGCGAAGGCGCGGCGCAGGTCGGCCACGGCCGGCCCGCGCAGTTCCAGCTGGGTATCGCGCCAGGGCGACAGCGGCAGCCGCCCGCCGAGGTATTCGTCGCCCACGTTGAGCCCGCCGACGAAGCCGCAGGTGTCGTCCACCACCACCAGCTTGCGGTGGTTGCGGAAGTTGAGCTGGAAGCGGTTGCGCCAGCGCCGCCCGGCGAAGGCCTGCACCTGCACGCCCCCGCGGCGCAGCGTGTCGACATAGGCCGGCGGCAGGTCGTGGCTGCCGATGTTGTCGTACAAAAGGTGCACGCGCGCGCCCGCGGCGGCGCGTTCCAGCAGCGCCTGCTGCAGGCGGCGGCCCAGCACGTCGTCGTGGACGATGAAGAACTGCACCAGCACGTCGCGCTGCGCGTGCGCGATGGCATCGAACATGGCATCGAACGCGGCCTCGCCATCCACCAGCAGGCGCAGCGCATGGCCGCGCCGGAACGGGCGATCGGCCAGCGCGGCCAGCGCATCGAGCCGCACGCAGGCCGGGTGGGCGTCCGCGTTGGCGAGGATCCCGGCGCTGCGCCGACGCGGTGCCGGTGCGTAGCCGCGTACGTGGCTCGATCCCAGGTACAGATACGGCACGAGTGTGAAGTAGGGCAGCAGCACCAGACCCAGCGCCCACGCCATGGCGCCCTGCGGCGTGCGCGCGTGGACCACCGCGTGCATGGCCGTGGCGATGCCCAGCAGGTGCAGGGCGAAGGCGGTGAGCGCGATGAGATCGGTCAGCATCGCGGCTGACGGCGCGGCGCATGACGGCGCATGCTCGGATGGGGCCGGGTTACAGGCATCGAAGCCTCCACGGTGGCGAGGTCGTCGCGGCGGTGGCCGTCGCGCGCCGAGGCCGTTCGCCGAGTGTGGCCAATCCGCCCGGCGGGCGGCAAGGTCGGACCATCGTCGGCATTCTGGGCGGCGGTAGGTTTCGCTACGCTGGCGGGTGTGTCGGGACTCCATCCGCTGGCGTCCCGCCTTGCCTGCCTTCCCTTCCCCAGGAGTTGCCATGAAAGCCGTTGCCTATCGCCAGTCGCTGCCCATCGATGATCCAGACAGCCTCATCGACGTGACGTTGCCCGAGCCAGCGGCGCCGACCGGGCGCGACCTGCTGGTGCGCGTGCACGCGGTGTCGGTGAATCCGGTGGATACCAAGATCCGCCACAACGTGGATCCGGCCGGCGCCGACAAGGTGCTGGGCTGGGACGCGGCGGGTACGGTGGTGGCGGCCGGCCCCGAGGCCACGCTGTTCAAGCCCGGCGACGCGGTGTTCTATGCCGGCGCGATCGATCGCGCCGGCAGCAACGCCGAGCTGCAGCGGGTGGACGAGCGCATCGTGGGGCGCAAGCCGGCCACGCTGGATTTTGCGCAGGCCGCCGCGCTGCCGTTGACCGCCATCACCGCGTGGGAGCTGCTGTTCGACCGGCTCGGCGTGGCGCGCGGCGACCAGAACAGGACCCTGCTGGTGGTCGGTGCGGCCGGCGGGGTGGGCTCGATGGCCGTGCAGATCGCGCGCAAGCTCACCGGGCTCACCGTGATCGGCACCGCCTCGCGTCCCGAGACGCAGGCCTGGGTGCGCGAGCTGGGCGCGCATCACGTGGTCGATCATCGCGCCGGCCTGCTGGAGGCGGTGCGCGCGGTGGCGCCGGACGGCGTGGACTATGTGATGAGCCTGACCCACACCGAGCAGCACTACGACGCGCTGGTGGAACTGCTCAACCCGCAGGGCAAGCTCGGCCTGATCGACGATCCGGCCACGCCGATCGACATCCGCGCGATGAAGCGCAAGAGCATCTCGCTGCACTGGGAGTTCATGTACACGCGCTCGCTGTTCCACACGCGCGACATGCTGGCCCAGCACCGGATCCTCGACGAGGTGGCCGACCTGGTCGATGCCGGCGCCTTGCGCGGCACCATGCGCGAGCACTACGGCCCGATCAACGCCGCCAACCTGCGCCGCGCCCATGCGCAGCTGGAGAGCGGCAGCACCATCGGCAAGGTCGTGCTGGAAGGGTTCTGAGTCGGCCGCGCCGCGGCGAGCGTTGCAACCCTTTGCCGGGATCGCGCATCTGAGGCTCACGTGGCGCCGCTCATAATCAGCGACATCCAAAACTGTAGGAGCGCACCCTGTGCGCGATTGCCTTTCGTCACGTGACGGAGATCATTCGCGCACAGGGTGCGCTCCTACATGTTTCGATGGTTGTGTGTTGCCGCACCAGTGGCGCGGGCACCGGCGGTCAGCGCCCGCTGAAGCCATGACGTCCCCGGCCAGCCATCGGCCGGCCAGGGGCATCGATTCAACTGCCGCGCAGCTGGAACGTCACGGGCACGCGCGCCCAGGCCCGCACCGCGCGGCCGTCCACCATCGCCGGCTGGAACGACCAGCCCGACAGCACCTGGCTGCGTGCGCTGCGATCGAGCAGTGGGTAGCCGCTGCTCTGCTCCACCTGCACCTCGACCGGCTTGCCGCTCTCATCCACCAGCACGCGCAGCAGCACGGTGCCGTGCATGCGCTGGCGCATCGCCTGCACCGGGAAGCTCAGCGGCGCCTGCCGATAGGCGAGGCTGGCCTCGATCGGCGCCGCGCCGACCGCCGCTGACGGGGGAGCGAGCGTGGGGGCGGTCACCGGCGGCGCTGCGATGTTGCCTTCGTCCAGCGCGGTGACCACGGGTGGCGCCACCGGCGCAGGTTTGACCCGGGTCAGCGTGGTCGGTGTCGGGGCGGGCAGCGGCTTGATCTCCAGCACCGGCGGCGCGGGCGGCGGTGGCGGCTCTCTCTCGATGATGCGAACGGTGGGAACGGGTGCCGGCTTGGGCAGCGCGTCCGCCACGCGCGGCGGCAGCGGCCGCAGGGCGGCGACGAGGATGACGAGGTTGAGGGCCATCGCCGCACTCAGGGCGGCAACGCGCACCTGGTCGGGATGGGAACGACGAGCACCAGCCAGGCTTGCGGACGACATGGGCGACCTCCTGACAATCGATGTGGGTTGTGGCGCTGCCGCGCTGCGGGGAAGCAGTGGGGATCGCGGGGCGCAGCTGCAGCCTATGCCGGAAGTCATGGTTCAGGCAAGCGGACGTCTGGACGGCTAAACGTTTCGCATGAAACCGTTCCGCGGCGAACGCGCGCAAGCCACGCCCGCATGCGCGCCGGCAGGGCGTGAAGGCGGGGCCCGCACAAAAGTGGCGCGCGCTTCATCCGTCGCGCGCAGAATGCGCACATCCGGCCCCGTGCCGGCCACTCGACGAGGGGAAACACCATGCGCATTCGACTACTGGCGGTGGCATCCGCGCTGCTGCTCGGCGCAGCGATCGCACCGGCGGCGCAGGCGCGCGAACTGTCCTGCACGATGACGTTCCAGCTCTCGGGCTGGTCGGTGTTCTACAAGACCGCCAAGGGCAGCGGCACGGTGACCTGCTCCAACGGCCAGAGCATGCACGTGCGCCTGCGCGCCAAAGGCGGCGGGCTGACGTTCGGCAAGACCACCATCGACCACGGCATCGGCAAGTTCACCGGGGTCAACAGCATTTCGGACATCAAGGGTCACTACGCCAACGCGGAGGCGCACGCGGGCGCCGAGAAATCGGCCGATGCGCAGGTGGTGACCAAGGGCAACGTGTCGCTGGCGCTCAGCGGCAAGGGCCGCGGCTGGAACCTGGGCATCGCCTTCGGCGCCTTCATTATCGAGTGATGCCTGCCCCGGCGGCGGACTTCGGACCGCTGCCCGGTTTCCTTGCGCGCCGGTAGGCAGCGCGCAAGCGCCGCGCTATGGTGCAGTGCATTAGAAGCCGCCATGGCGGCTTCCTGGAGAACCACCATGGCAACCATGAGGATGACGCCCGCGCCGCGCTACGCGTTCGGCGACGAGCTGGCCAGCAGCATCGTGCACGGCATCGGCATTGTGCTGAGCATCGGCGGGCTGACGGCGCTGGTGGCGCTGTCCGCCCGTCATGGCGGTGCTCGCGAAGTGATCGCCAGCGCGGTATACGGTGCCACGCTGGTGCTGCTGTACACCGCCTCCACGCTCTACCACGCGGTGCCGGTGGCCAAGGCCAAACCGGTGCTGCGCACGCTCGACCACATCGCGATCTACCTGCTGATTGCCGGCACCTATACCCCGTTCACCCTGATCGCCCTGCCGGGACGCTGGGGCTGGAGCCTGTTCGCCGCGGTGTGGACGCTGGCCGCGCTGGGCAGCGCGCTGGAGTTCGGCGCGCTCAAGCGCTATCGCAAGCTGTCGGTGCTGCTGTACATCGGCATGGGCTGGATCGGCATGATCGCGTTCAAGCCGCTGATGGCGCACCTGCAGACCGGCGGCATGCTGCTGCTGATCGCCGGCGGGCTGGCCTACACGCTGGGCGTGCCGTTCTACCTGTGGCGGCGGCTGCCGTATCACCACTCGGTGTGGCACGGCTTCGTGCTGGCTGGCAGCGTGCTGCACTTTCTCGCGGTACTGCTCTACGTGATTCCCGGCGTCGGCTGAGCCCTCAGCCCAGCAGCATGCCCAGCGCGAACAGGCCGAGCATGGCGAACGACACCGCCAGCTTGAACAGGGTGCCGAACAGCAGCCCCAGCCAGGTGCCGATGCCCACGTGCGTCGAACGCAACGCGCTGTTGCCGGCCAGCAGCTCGCCCCCCAGCGCGCCCAGGAACGGACCGAGCAGCAATCCCGCGATGCCGAAGAACAGGCCGGCGAACGTGCCCAGCGTGGCGCCCCACAGCGCCTGCCGACTCGCCCCGACCCGCTTGGCGCCCAGCGCCGCCGCGACAAAGTCGATCACGATCCCGGCCACGCCCAGCAGCCCGATGCCGAGCAGCCACCACGTTCCCAGGTGCCGGTAACCGTCCACCGCCGCGACCAGCCAGATGCCGCCGAACAGCATCGGAATACCCGGCAGCGCCGGCAGCAGCGCGCCGGCCAAGCCGCCGATCATCAGCGCGGCGGCGAGGACGTAGAGAAACAGGTCGAGCATGAGGGGTGGTGTCCCGAAGCGATGGACCGATACCGTACACGCTCGCGTCGTGAGCGATCGGCCGCGGCCTACTTCTCGACGAAGGCGCGCTCGATCACGTAGTCGCCCGGCTCGCGCGTGCGCGGCGAGGCGTGGAAGCCGCGGCCGTCGAGCAGCGCGCACAGGTCGTCCAGCATCGCCGGGCCGCCGCACAGCATCACGCGGTCGGTCTCGGGATTGAGCGGCGGCAGGCCGAGGGTCTCGCTCATCTGGCCGTCGACGATGGCGTCGGTGATGCGGCCCTGGTTGCGGAACGCGTCGCGGGTGACGCTGGGGTAATAGATGAGCTTCTCGCGCACCAGCTCGCCCAGGTATTCGTGCTGCGGCAGTTCGCGCTGCAGGTAGTCGGCGTAGGCCAGGTCGCTGACGTGGCGCACGCCGTGGGCAAGCACGATCTTGTCGAAGCGCTCGTAGGTCTCCGGGTCGCGGATGATGCTCAGGAACGGCGCCAGCCCGGTGCCGGTGCCGAGCAGGTAGAGATGCTTGCCGGGCTTGAGGTCGTTGAGCACCAGCGTGCCAGTGGGCTTGCGGCTGACGATCACCGGATCGCCGGGCTTGAGGTGCTGCAGGCGCGAGGTCAGCGGGCCGTTCGGCACCTTGATCGAGAAGAACTCCAGATGCTCCTCCCAGTGCGCGCTGGCGATGGAGTAGGCGCGCATCAGCGGACGCCCGTCCACCTCCAGCCCGATCATCACGAAGTGCCCGCTGTCGAAGCGGAAGCCGGGATCGCGGGTGGTGCGGAAGCTGAAGAGCGTGTCGTTCCAGTGATGCACGTCGATCACGTGCTCGGTCGCCAATGCCACCATGGTTGATACCGTTCGAATGGGAGGAGCCGGCGGGAGGCCGGACGCGCGACGGCGCAGGGTGCGCGGTCGCCGCGGGGATCGGAAGTCAGCGCGTCATTATGCCATCTGACCCAAGCCGGTGCGGCTGCCCCTTACAATGATCGGATGACTGCTTCCTCTCCTGCCACTGCGACGGCTGCCGGCGACGCGCCCTGGCGCGTGTGCGTCGCCCCGATGATGGACTGGACCGACCGCCACTGCCGCTACTTCCATCGCCTGCTTTCGCCGCGGGCGCGGCTGTACACCGAAATGGTGACCAGTGCGGCGCTGGTGCGTGGCGGGCAGCTGCGCCTGCTCGAGCACAGCCAGCAGGAGCACCCGGTGGCGTTGCAGTTGGGC
>DASUJJ010000181.1:0-6166 GCA_036279335.1 Dyella sp. | reverse complement strand
AAGCCGATCAGGCAGGCGAACTGGTGCGGATCGCGCGGCGTGGCCGTCTCCACGATCAGGTTGCACTGGCAGCGCAGGCCCTCGTCGATCAGGTGCGCGTGCACCGCGCCGGTGGCCAGCAGCGCGTGGATCGGCAGCTTGCCGCGCTCGGGGTAGCGGTCGCTCAGGAACACCAGCACCTGGCCGTCACGCACGCTCTGCGCCACCTTGCGGCACAGCCGGCGCAGCGCCTGCTCCAGCCCTTCTTCCGGCGCGTACATCAGGTCGAAGCGCGGCGTGCCGGCGAACGGCGGCAGCACCAGCAGCTGGCGCAGCTTGCGCTGGCTGAGGATGGGCGAGTTGATCAGCGTCTGCTTCGCGTTTTCCGGGCGGAAATCGAACACGTTGCCTTCGGGGCCGAGCTGGGTCACCAGCGACATCACCAGCTTCTCGCGCAGCGGATCGATCGGCGGGTTGGTGACCTGCGCGAAGGCCTGGCGGAAGCGGTCGAACAGCGGACGCACCTGGCGCGACATCGCCGCGATCGGCGTGTCGTCACCCATCGAACCGGTGGCCTCGGCCTCCAGGTCGGCCAGCACCTTGAGCACCGATTCGCGCTCCTCGCGGGTGAGGCCGTAGAGCTTCTGGTAGCGGTGCAGCTCGTCGGCCGGCAGCGGCTCGGCGGCCAGCGAGGGATCGATCAGGTCCGATTCGAGATAGCTCACGCCCGCGCGCAGCCAGTCGTGGAACGGCGCGCGCGCGCGGTTGATGGCGTCGATGTCGGCATCGCGCAGCAGGCGGTGCGCCTTCAGATCCACCGCGATCATCTCGCCCGGCGCGAGCCGGCCCTTGGCCACGACCTGTGACGAAGGCACGTCCCACAGGCCCGCCTCGGAGGCGACGATGAGATGGTTGTCGGCCGACAGCGCCCAGCGCGCCGGGCGCAGGCCGTTACGATCCAGCGTGCAGGCGGCGTAGTGGCCGTCGCACATCACCAGCCCGGCGGGGCCGTCCCACGGCTCGCTGTGCAGCGCGTAGTACTCGTAGAAGCCCGCCAGGTCCTCATCGAGGTTCTCGCGCGCGGCGAACGCCGGTGGCACCAGCACGCGCATCGCGGCGAGCAGATCGAGCCCGCCGGCGAGCAGCACTTCCAGCGCGTTGTCCAGGCTCTCGGAATCCGAGCCGGTCTGGCGCACCAGCGGGCCGAGGTCGCTGAGGTCGACCAGCGGCGAGCGCAGGATCGACTCGCGCGCCTGCATCCAGCGCCGGTTGGCGCGGATGGTGTTGATCTCGCCGTTGTGCGCCAGCAGGCGGAACGGCTGCGCCAGTCGCCACTGCGGCATGGTGTTGGTGGAAAAGCGCTGGTGGAACACCACCGCGTCGGCGGTGAGCGCCGGATGCAGCAGGTCCGGGTAGACCTCGCGCAAGCGACCGGGTGCGGCCATCGCCTTGTAGCCGATCACCTCGCCCGACAGGGTGATCACGTAGAAGTGCTCGTCGTCGCGCAAGGCGTGCTCGGCGCGGCGGCGGGCGCGGAACAGCGCGCGCTCGAAGGCCGCCTCGTCCATGCCGTGCGCGGGCTCGACGAAGATCTGCCGCACGCGGGGCTGCGCCGCGGCCGCCAGCGGGCCGCAGGCCTCGGCGTTCACCGCCACCTCGCGCCAGCCGGCGGTCTCCACGCCTTCCTCGCGCAGGTTGCGCTCCAGCTGCAGCGCCGCGGCGTCGCCGCCGGCGGGATCGAGGAACACCACGCCGGCGGCGAAGCGCTCGCCCAGCGCAATGCCGGCCTCCTTCGCCAGCGCGCGCAGCCACGGCCGCGGCCGGTGCAGCAGCACGCCGCAGCCGTCGCCGCTCACCCCGTCGGCGTTGACGCCGCCACGGTGGGAGAGTTTGGCCAGCGCGCTGAACGCGGTATCCACCACCCAGGCGCTGGCGCGCCCGTCCACCTGCGACACGAGGCCGAAGCCGCAGCTGTCGTGTTCGAAGCTCGCGTCGTACATGCGCGGGGTCACGGGCTGATGCACGGTGAGCCTCCCTGATCGCTGGATGAAACGGTTGGGGACACCAAGGGCTGCAGCGCACTCGCCGCAGGCCATTGACAGGACAGACGCCCCGACTGTACGCACGTTTGATGCGCCGCGTCAAAGGCATTTGGGCGTCCAAACGAAAAAGCTTCCCCGCGCCGCGAGCCTGAACGAACGCACGCCTCGCGGCTGCCGCCATGCTCAGGGATAATCGAGCGATGCCCACGCCTCCTGCTTTCCGCCTGCTCCTGCCGATCTGCCTGGCCAGCGCCATCGCCCTGCTCGCCGCACAGCCCGCCCAGGCGCGGCGCGGCGGGCAAAGCAGCAGCGAAAAGGCCAAGGCCGAACACAAGCTGGACGATGTGCGCAGCCGCATGGAGGCGCTGGCCAAAGCGCAGGAAAAAACCGCCAGCGAGCGCGATCGCGTCAACGCCGAGCTGGCCAGACGCGCCAAGGCACTGGCCAGCGCGGCCAGCGCAGTACGCGCCACCGAGGCGCAGCTCGCCGCCAGGCAGCACGACCTGGAACAGTTGCAAAAGCAACGATCAGCACTGCAGGCCAAGCTCGATGGCCAGAAAGCCGCCATCGCCGACCTGCTGCGCGCCACCTACGCGCTCGGCCAGGGTTCGGATCTGCGCCTGCTGCTGGGCGACGAAGACGTGGCGCGCATTGCCCGCGCGCTGGCCTACTCGACATATTTTCAAGAGGACCGCATGCAGCGCGTGCAGCGGCTGATGGGCGACCTGACCCAATTGCAGGACGTGGAAAACGCCATCACCGCCGAACAGCAGGCGCTGCAGGCCACCCGCGCGCAGCAGGCCGAGCAGGCCAAGGCACTGGCGGCACGGCGCGCCGAGCAGAAGAAGCTCGCCGAGCAGGTCAACGCCACCTACCAGGACGAGGCCGCGCGACTGGCTGCGCTCAAGCGCGACGAGGCCGCGCTCACCTCGCTGGTGAGCAAGCTGCAGGCGGCGATCGATCAGGCAGCCCGCGAGGCGGCGCGCGAAGCTTCGCGCTCGCGCAGCGGCCATGCGCCCGCCGGCAGCAGCAGCAAGACGCCGGTGCTGGCCAACATTCGCAGCAATCTGCCGTGGCCGGCCGCGGGCGACGTGCACAACTACGGCAACGGTGTGCTGATCAAGGCACCCGGCGGCAGCGAAGTGCACGCGGTGGCGAAAGGCCGGGTGGTGTTTGCCAACTTCCTGCGCGGCTACGGCATGCTGCTGATCCTTGACCACGGCGGCGGCTGGATGAGCATGTACGGCAACAACGAAACGCTGCTGCATCGGGTCGGCGACATTGTCCAGGCAGGCGAGCCGGTGGGCACCGCGATGGCGCCCACGGGCGTCAACACCGGCGCGTATTTCGAGCTGCGCCACGGCAACAAGCCGGTGGACCCGCGCAGCTGGCTGGCCAGCCATCGTTGACGCCGCCCCGTGCGGCAACGCAGGCTAGCGCGGTGTTGCACGCTTGACGGGAATTACCGCTGCGGCCGGCGGTCCAATCCGCCACGCGCCTCTTCATTGATCGTCCGGAGTTTCCCCATGCGTCTTTCCCCCACCTGCGGCCTGATCGCCCTGCTGCTGGCCGCGCCGCTGGCCCACGGCCAGGAGCTGCCTGCCGCGCCGTCGAGCACCGCCGCGCCGGCTGCCGCCAGCGCGTCCGACCCGGTGGACCTGGAGGACATTCGCAACTTCAGCCGCGTGTACGAGGTGGTGCGCCAGGCCTATGTGGAAAAGGTCGACAACAAGACCCTGATGAAGGCCGCCATCACCGGCATGCTGGCGGGGCTCGATCCGCACAGCGAATACCTGGACAAGGAAGGCCTGGCCGAACTCACCGAGGACACCACCGGCGCCTACAGCGGCCTGGGCATCGAGGTGATCGAGCAGGACGGCCAGCTGCGCATCGTCTCGCCGATCGACGACACGCCGGCCGCGCGCGCCGGCATCAAGCCCGGCGACACCATCGTCAAGATCGACGGCAAGCCGGTGACCGAGGAGAACATCGATGCGATGTTCAAGGACCTGCGCGGCGAACCGGGCAGCAAGATCACCCTCACCATCGTGCACGACAAGAGCGACCAGCTGATCGACCTGCCGCTGGTGCGCGAGAAGATCTCGGTCACCAGCGTGCGCACCCGCGAGCTCGAACCGGGCTACGCGTACATTCGCATCAGCCAGTTCCAGGAAGACACCGCGTCGGATCTGGAGAAGAAGCTCGCCGAGCTGATCGCCACGCACGGCCAGCCCAAGGGCGCCATCCTGGATCTGCGCTCCAACCCGGGCGGCCTGCTCACCGCGGCCGTCGCGGTAAGCGACGACCTGCTCGACGCGGGCACCATCGTCACCACGCGCGGCCGGCTGGCCGACGCCAACATGAACTTCAGCGCGCACCCGGGCGACCTGCTGGACGGCGCGCCGCTGGTGGTGGTGGTGGACAACGGCACCGCGTCGGCGGCGGAAATCGTTTCCGGGGCGCTGAAGGACAACCATCGCGCGCTGATCATCGGCAAGCGCACCTTCGGCAAGGGCGTGGTGCAGACCGTGCTGCCGCTGGACGCCGAGCACGCCGTGAAGATCACCACGGCGCGCTACTACACGCCCAGCGGCAACTCGATCCAGGCCGAGGGCATCAAGCCGGACATCGCGCTGGCCGACCTCACCGTGAACAAGGCCGACAGCGGCCCGCAGCTGATCATTTCCGAGGCCGACCTGAGCCACCATCTCGCCAACGAGGACGGCAGCTCGCCGAAGGACACCAGCAACGACGGCATCGCCGAGAACGCCAGGCTGGCCACCCGGGACTACACCCTGGCGCAGGCGCTGAATGTGCTCAAGGGCCTGGCACTGAACCGCGCTCCGGCCGCGGTGCCGGCCAAGCGCTGACCAGACCGGTTCACGCGCCCGTGCCGGGCGCCAGCTCGCGCAGGCGCGCGGCGAGCGCCTCATCATCCAGCAGGGTGAAGCCGGCGAACTCGAATGCGGGCGCCACCAGGCAGGTGCACAAGGCATAGGCGCCCAGCGGTCGTGCCGTCTGCCAGGCCCCGGCAGGCACCGCCCGCATCGGCTGCACGTCGCTGCCGGCTTCGCCCAGCGGCCCCAGCCGGAGCCGCTCCAGCCGGTCGCGATCGGCGTGGTAGACCAGAAGCTCCAGCGGATCGCCTTCCACGAAGTGCCAGACCTCCTCGGCATCCACGCGGTGCCAGTTGCTGCATTCGCCGGCGGCGAGCAGGAAATGGATCGCGCTCAGCACCGGGCGCTGGCCCGGTGCCGCCTCGGCGGTATGGATGCGGCGGAAGTGGCCGCCTTCCATGTGCGGCGCCAGGGCGAGCCGTGCTGTCAGGGCGGCGGCGCGCGGGTGCATGGGCGGTCAGCCCTCGCCGCGGCCATCTGCGGCGGGCTTGAGCAGCCACGCCACGGCGAGCACACCCAGCTCGTAGAGCAGGCACATCGGCACCGCCAGCATGATCATCGAGGTGATGTCCGGCGGCGTGATGAAGGCAGCGATGGCGAAGGCGCCGACGATCGCGTAGCGGCGGCCGCTGCGCAGCTTCTGCAGGTTGACCACGCCGATCGCGGCCAGGATCACCACCGCCACCGGCACCTCGAAGCACAGCCCGAAGGCGAAGAACATCAGCATCACGAAATCGAGGTAGTGGGTGATGTCGGTCATCATCTCCACTCCCTGAGGGGTCACCGCGGCGAGAAAGCGGAACGCCGCCGGCAGCACCACGAAGTAGGCGAACGCGCAGCCGGTATAGAACAGCAGCAGCGCCGCGGCCAGCAGCGGCCGGGCCAGCCGCTTCTCGTGCTTGTACAGGCCCGGGCTCACGAACGCCCACAGCTGGTAGAGGATCATCGGCATCGAGATGAACAGCGCCACGTAGAACGCCAGCTTGAGCGGCGTCACGAACGGGCTGGCCACTTCGGTGGCGATCAGGTGCGCGCCTTCCGGCAGGCGCGCCACCAGCGGCGCAGCCAGCTCGGTGTAGAGGCGGTTGGCCATCGGCACCAGCGCCAGCAACACCAGCAGCACGGTGACGCTGGCGCGCACGATGCGGCTGCGCAATTCCAGCAGATGCGATAACAGCCCCTGCTGCAGGTCGATCGACGGCTCAGGACTGGCCACGCGGCACCTCGTCGGTCGGATTCGCCGGTGCC
>DASUJJ010000180.1:0-2191 GCA_036279335.1 Dyella sp. | reverse complement strand
ACAACGTCCACGTCGGCCACGGCCATCACGACGACAAGGATGACCACAGCGACCTGCCCAAGGCCGTGATCACCCCGCAGGGCGATCTGGTGATCGCCGGCAAGACCGTGCCGGCCACGCCGGAGCAGCACGCCATGCTGGTGGATTATCGCCGGCAGATCGTCGGCATCGCCGAAGCCGGCATGGACATCGGCGAGCATGGCGCCAACCTCGGCACGCAGGCGGCGAAGGAAGCGATCTGGGGCGCGCTCACCGGCAAGAGCGACAAGGAGATCGAGGACCGCATCAAGCCGCAGACCGAGCAGATCAAGGCCGCCGCCGCGAAGCTCTGCCTTCGCCTGCCGGACATGCTCAGCTCACAGCAGAAGCTCGCCGCGGTGATGCCGGAGTTCCGCCCCTACGCCACCATGACGCAGAAGGATGTGGACGACTGCGGCAAGGACATCGACAACGACCACTGACGAAAACCTGGGGCCACGTGGCCCCTGAACTCATTTCAAGGAGAAGCCCATGCGACATGCAGCAATCATCGGCACCCTGGTTTTGGCCGCCGCACTGGCGTCGGCCGCCCATGCCGGCTGGCCCGGCTACATCAAGATCCACGGCACGACGGACAACCTGACCTGGCACAGTGCAAATGACCGTGCGCTCGAACTTTCATCCAAGGACGGCAAGGGCATCAAGGTTGTGACGATTTCGCCCGAGGGTCAGGGCGGCCTTCACAAGGGTGACCTGATTACTGCCGTGGACGGCCACGTTGTGGCTCATGTGGTGGACTTGGTGACGTTCGCGAACGCACATATGCAGGATCAAGCGAAGCTGTCCGTCAGCCGAAATGGCCACGACATAGACGTCACGCTCGCAAACGGTGAGTTGGGCGCACTGGTGCATCCGCAGCCCTGACGTTTTCACGCAGCTCCTCCAGCAAGCCCGGGCTCCACCAGCGCCCGGGTATTGCACGCTCAGAACGGGAGAACTTGGACGGCCGGCTGCGCGAAGCTCAGCCGCCGCCACCGCCCCCGTGGATGCCGCCCCTGGTGAGCGTCAGCGGATCGAGCAGTTTCTTCAGCTCGTCTTTCGACAGCCCGGTGGTTTCCAGCGCCACGTCCATGATCGGCCGCTGCTGCTTGTACGCCTTCTTCGCCGTGGCGGCGCCCTGCTCGTAGCCGATCACCGGGTTCAGCGCGGTCACCAGGATCGGGTTCATCGCCAGCGCCTCGTTGACCCGCTTGGTGTTGACCTTGAAGCCGAGGATCGCCTTGTCCGCCAGCAGGCGCGACACGTTGGCCAGCGTGCCGATCGATTGCAGCAGGTTGTACGCGATCACCGGCAGCATCACGTTGAGCTGGAAGTTGCCCGACTGCCCGGCGATGGTGATGGTGGCGTCGTTGCCGATCACCTGCGCGGCCACCATCGCAGTGGCTTCCGGGATCACCGGGTTCACCTTGCCGGGCATGATCGACGAGCCCGGCTGCAGCGCCGGCAGCTCGATCTCGCCCAGCCCGGCCAGCGGACCGGAATTCATCCAGCGCAGGTCGTTGGCGATCTTCATCAGCGCCACCGCCAGCGTCTTCAGCGCGCCGGACAGCTCCACCGCCGCGTCCTGCGCGGCCATGCCCTCGAAGTAGTTGGCGGCCGATTCGAACTTCACCCCGCTGAGCTTCTTCAGCTCCTTCGCCACCGCCACGCCGAATTTCGGATCGGCATTGATGCCGGTGCCCACCGCCGTGCCGCCCTGCGGCAGCCGGCGCATGCGCTTCAACGCATCCTCGATGCGCTCGATCGCCGCGCCGATCTGCGCTGCCCAGCCGGAGAGCTCCTGGCCGAAGGTGATCGGCATGGCGTCCATCAGATGCGTGCGGCCGGTCTTGGCCACGTTCTTCAACTCGCGGGCGCGGCGCTCGATGGTCTTCTTCAGGTGCTTCAGCGCCGGCAGCAGTTCTTCCGAGGTCATCAGCGTGGCGCTGACGTGGATCGCGGTGGGGATCACGTCGTTGGAGCTCTGCCCGTAGTTGACGTGGTCGTTGGGGTGCACCTTGCTGCCGGCCTTGGCGGCCAGATGCGCGATCACCTCGTTGGCATTCATGTTGGTGCTGGTGCCCGAGCCGGTCTGGAACACGTCGATCGGGAACTGGTCGTCGAACTGCCCATCCGCCACCGCCAGCGCGGCCTTGCGGATCGCCGCCGCCTG
>DASUJJ010000179.1:0-16510 GCA_036279335.1 Dyella sp. | reverse complement strand
CACCATTGCGGTGTATTCGGAAGCGGACGCCAATGCGCAGCACGTGCGCCTGGCCGACGAGGCATTTCCGATCGGCGGGCCGCGCCCGGCCGACTCTTATCTGCGCGGCGATGCCATCCTGGCGGTGGCGAAAAAGGCCGGTGCGCAGGCGATCCATCCGGGCTACGGCTTTCTTTCAGAAAACACCGACTTCGCCCGCGCCTGCGCCGAGGCCGGCATCGCGTTCATCGGGCCGCGCCCGGAGAGCATCGAGGCGATGGGTTCCAAGGCTGCGGCCAAAGCGCTGATGGAAACCCATGACGTGCCGCTGGTGCCGGGCTACCACGGCGACAACCAGGATCCGGCCTACCTCGCGGAGCAGGCCGGGAAGACCGGCTTCCCGCTGATGATCAAGGCCGCGGCCGGCGGCGGCGGCAAGGGCATGCGCATCGTGCGCGAGGAGGCCGAGTTCGCCAACGCGCTGGCCTCGGCGCAGCGCGAATCGCAGTCCTCGTTCGGCGACGCGCGGGTGATCCTGGAGCGCTACGTCGAGCATCCCCGACACATCGAGTTCCAGGTGTTTGGCGACACCCATGGTCACGTCATCCATCTGAACGAGCGCGAGTGCTCGGCGCAGCGCCGCTACCAGAAGGTGCTGGAGGAAACGCCCTCGCCGTTCCTCGACGCAGCACGCCGCGCGGCGATGGGCGAAGCGGCGGTCGCCGCGGCCAGGGCGGTGAACTACGTCGGCGCCGGCACGGTGGAGTTCATCGTCTCGCCCAACGGCGAGTTCTTCTTCATGGAGATGAACACCCGCCTGCAGGTCGAGCACCCGGTCACCGAGCTGACGCTGGGGTTGGACCTGGTGGAGTGGCAGCTGCGCGTGGCCGCGGGCGAACCGCTGCCGTTGGCACAGGAACAGATCCAAGCGCACGGCCACGCCATCGAGGTGCGCCTGTACGCCGAAGACCCCGAGCAGAACTTCCTGCCCGGCTCGGGCAAGCTGCTGCGCCTGCGCCTGCCCGCGCCGTCAGCGCATGTGCGGCTGGACGGCGGCGTGATCGAAGGCGACACGGTCACCATCTTCTACGACCCGATGATCGCCAAGCTGATCGTGTTCGACGTCGATCGCCCGCGCGCGCTGCTGCGCCTGCGCGAGGCGCTGGCCGAGTGCGAGATCGCCGGGCCGAAATCCAACATCGCCTTCCTCGAACGGCTGGCGCGCCATCCGGCGGTGGTCGAGGCGAGCATCGACACCGGCTACCTCGATCGCCATCTGGACGAATTCCTCGTCGGCGACGTGGCGCCGCCGGACTACGTGCTGTTCGCCGCCGCCGCCGCCGCCCTGCTGCATGACGAATGCGCGGCGATGAGCGCGGCCCGACACGCCAGCGATCCGCATTCGCCCTGGGCGCGCGGCGACGCCTGGCGCATCGGCCACGAAGGCCGCCGGCTGGTCGCGCTGCAGCGTCACGAGCATCGCTACGAAGTGGAGGCCTACGGCCACGGCGGCGACTACCGCATGCGCCATGGCGACGACACCTGCGACGTGCACGGTGCGCGCCACGATGGCGAGATCCTGAGCGCCCGCTTCGACGGCAACGCGCTGCGCCTGGCCGTGCGCTCCGACGCCACCCGCGTGCTGCTGCACGACGCCGACGGCCAGCGCCACCACCTCGTCCGCGCCGCCGCCTATGCCTGGGAAAGCAGCGATGCCGCCGGCGGCAACCAGCTGGTGGCGCCGATGCCCGGCCGCATCGTGCTGGTGAAAGCCGCCGCCGGTGACGAGGTCGCCGAGGGTCAGGAGCTGATCGTGATGGAAGCGATGAAGATGGAGCTCGCCTTGAAGGCACCGCGCGCGGGCACCATCGAGAGCGTCAGTGCCGTGCAGGGCGATTTCGTCGAAGCGGACGCCGTGCTGGTGCGCTTCGCCGACTGACGCCATGAAGCCCCTCTCCCCCCGGGTGAGGGGTTGGGGTGAGGGTCCGACGATCGTCGAACGCACTCCTGTCGAGCGCGCCCTCATCCGCCCCTTCGGGGCAGCTTCTCCCGGAGGGAGAAGCAACACATTCCGGAGCCGACCATGACCGCATCCAACCACGTCCGCATCGTCGAAGTCGGCGCCCGCGACGGCCTGCAGAACGAGAAGACCCTGCTGCCGGCCGCGGTGAAGATCGCGCTGATCGACCGGCTGTCCTCCACCGGCCTGCAGACCATCGAGGCCACCAGCTTCGTCAGCCCGAAGTGGGTGCCGCAGCTGGCCGATGCGGCCGAGGTCTTCGCCGGCATCCGCAAGGTGCCGGGGGTGAGTTACCCGGTACTGGTGCCGAACCTGCAGGGCTACGAGCGCGCCCGCGCCGTGGGCGCCACCGAGGTAGCGGTGTTCTCCGCCGCCAGCGAGGCGTTCAACCGCAAGAACATCAATGCCTCGATCGACGAATCGATCGAGCGCTTCCTGCCCGTGCTTGAGCGCGCGCAGGCCGACGGCGTGAAGGTGCGCGGCTATGTCTCCACCGTGCTTGGCTGCCCCTACCAGGGTGAGGTGCCGGTGGCTGACGTGGTGCGGGTGGCGCAGCGGCTGCACGCCGCGGGCTGCTACGAGGTATCGCTGGGCGACACCATCGGCGTGGGCACGCCGGCGAAGGCGCGCGCCATGCTGCGCGCGGTGGCCGCCGAAGTGCCGATGGACGCGCTGGCGGTGCATTTCCACGACACCTACGGCCAGGCGCTGGCGAACATCCTGGCGTGTATGGAAGAAGGCGTGCGCGTGGTAGACAGCGCCGTCTCCGGCACCGGCGGCTGCCCGTATGCAAAGGGCGCCACCGGCAACGTGGCCAGCGAGGACGTGGTGTACATGCTGCACGGCATGGGCATGCACACGGGCGTCGATCTCGATCTGCTGGTGGCTACCGGCGCCTGGCTTTCGGCGCAACTGCACAAGGAATCCGCCAGCCGCGTGACCCGCGCGCGCACGGCGACCGGCTGATCTATCGCCTGCATGACCCAACGCGCCTTGCATGACCCAACGCGCGAGGTCCTTCGGCTGGTTCGATCCTCACACAACAGCTTGCCGCGCACGCTGCGCCCTGCCCCCCTCACGGCCACGGGCCATCGAGCCTGCCCGGAACGTGATCCGGGGACGAACCCTGCGACCGCGATGCAGGGTCCTCATCAATAGGTCGCATCGCTGCGATCCGCGACGCACCGCTAGAATCGAAGGCTTGCGGCCAGCCGAACCGCGCTGCCGCCGCCACCGTGGACCGACGATGCAGGGGAATGCGATGCGAGCACGACTGATCCACCAACGGCTTTGGCTGGCCATGCTGCTGGCGATCGCGCCAATGCTTGCAGCCGCCGCCGACACACCGAGCGAAGCCCGTGCCCGCGACGCCCTGCTGCTGCCCGACCGCGTGTGGACTGCCGACGGCGACGCCGCGCACGCCGGCTGGGCGGTACTGGTGCACGAAGGCAAGGTGGCCGCCGTCGGCCCGGCCGACAGCATCAAGGCACCGGCCGATGCCGAGCGCATCGCCCTGCCCGGCACCACGCTCACGCCCGGCCTGATCGACCTGCACTCGCACCTGTTCCTGCATCCGTACAACGAGACGCTGTGGAATGAGCAGGTGCTTTCCGAGCCGCAGGATTACCGCACGCTGGCCGCGGCGGCGCACGCGAAAACCACCCTCATGGCCGGCTTCACTGCACTGCGCGACCTGGGCACCGAGGGCGCCGGCTTCGCCGACGTGTCGATCAAGCGCGCCATCGACGAGGGGATGATTCCGGGCCCGCGCCTGTTCGTCGCCACTCGCGCCATCGTCGCCACCGCCAGCTACGGCCCGGGTCCGCGCGGCTTCCGTCCGGATCTCGACCTGCCGCAGGGCGCGCAGCCGGTCACCGGTGCCGATGCCGCCGCGGCCGCCGTGCGCGAGCAGGCGGCGCGCGGCGCGGACTGGATCAAGCTCTACGCCGACTACCGCGTGGGCGACCACGGCGAGACCATGCCCACGCTGTCGCCGGCCGAGCTCAAGGCGATCGTCGACACCGCTCACCAGATCGGCCGTCCGGTCGCCGCCCACGCCGCCAGCGAGGCCGGCGTGCGCAACGCGGTGGAAGCGGGCGTGGACACCATCGAACACGGCTACGGCACCAGCGAGGCCACCTTCCGGCTGATGAAGCAGAAAGGCGTCGCCTACGAGCCCACACTCACCGCGGTGGAAGCCACCTCGGAATATTTCCAGCATTACGTGCCCGGAAAGTCTGAACCCACGCCCGCGATGAAGGAGGCCGAACACGCCTTCCGCACCGCGCTGAAGGTGGGCGTCATCATCGGCAACGGCAGCGACGTGGGCGTGTTTGCGCACGGCGAGAACTGGCGCGAGCCGGCGCTGATGGTGGCCGACGGCATGACGCCTGCACAGGCGCTGCACGCGGCCACCGACGTCGCCGCGCGCGTGCTGCGCGAGCAGGACCACTTCGGCCGCATCGCGCCGGGCCAGTTCGCCGACCTGGTCGCCTTCAGCGGCGACCCCAGCAGCGATATCCAGGCGCTGCGCCACCCGGTGTTCGTGATGAAGAACGGCACCGTCTACCGATCCCCCGCAACCCCCATCGAATCCCCGACACGACCATGACCGACCGCACTCCCCGCTTCACCATTCGCCCCATCGAGACGCGCGACGACGCCGCCGTCGCCGAAGTCATCCGCACCGTGATGCCGAGCTTCGGCGCCGACGGTCCCGGTTTCGCCATCCACGACCCCGAGGTCGACCACATGACCGCGGCCTACGCGCAGCCGCGCTGCAGCTACTTCGTGGTGGAAGTGGACGGCCGCGTGGTCGGCGGCGCCGGCGTGGCGCCGCTGGAAAACGCCGAGCCGGACGTGTGCGAGCTGCGCAAGATGTATTTCCTGCCCGAGGCCCGCGGCATCGGCGCCGGCACCGCGATGATGCAGCGCTGCCTGGATGCCGCACGCGCCCACGGCTTCGCCCGCTGCTACCTGGAAACGCTCACCGGCATGGACCAGGCGCAGGCGCTGTACCTGCGCAGTGGCTTCCAGCGGCTGGACGCGCCGATGGGCGGCACCGGCCACTTCAGCTGCGACCGATTCTTCCTGCTGGAGCTCTGAGCGAGGTCCGCCATGACCACCGATCCGCGCCTGGACGCCTACATCACTGCCGCCGCGCCGTTCGCGCAACCGGTGCTCGAACACCTGCGCGCAGTCGTGCACGAGGCCTGCCCCAAGGTGACGGAAACGATCAAGTGGCGCATGCCGTTCTTCGAATACCAAGGGCGACCGCTGTGCATGATGGCGGCGTTCAAGCAGCACTGCAGTTTTGGCTTCTGGCAGCCGGAAACGAGGAGCGCCGATGCCGGGGGCATGGGCCAGTACGGCAAGCTCACCGCGGTCCGTGATCTGCCGCCCAGGCGCGAGCTGATCGCTGCGGTGGGGGCGGCCATGCAGCGCATCGACGCAGGCGCGCCTACGCCGCGCTCGCGCGCTGCCGCCAACGCCAAGCCAGCGCCCGCCGTGCCGGACGATCTCGCCGCCGCGCTCGCGCTCCGGCAGCACGCCGCGGCGAAGCGGCATTTCGAGGCGTTCAGCGCCAGCGCCCGCCGCGAGTACGTCGACTGGATCACCGACGCCAAGACCGCCGCCACCCGCACCAAACGCCTGGCCACCACGCTGGAGTGGCTGGCCGAAGGCAAGCACCGCCAATGGAAGTACAAGTCGTGACCATCGATTCCTCCGCACCACCCCGCCTTGAATTCCGCGTGGACGATCCGGCCCTGCCGGATCTTCGTCCGCTGATCGAGCCCACCGACGGCTACCTCGCCCAGCTGCATCCCACCGGCAACATCGAACCGGTGTCGCTGGCCTCGCTGCAGCGTCCGCAGGTGACCCTGCTCACCGCGCGCGTGGACGGCGATCCGGTGGCCTGCGGCGCCTGCATCGACGAGGGCGACTATTTCGAGATCAAACGCATGTACGTGTTGCCGGCCTGTCGCGGCCTGGGCCTGGGCAAGCAGCTGCTCGAAGCGATGGAGGCGCACGTGCGCACGCGTGGCGGCCGCCTCGTGAAGCTGGAAGCCGGCACCGCGCAGGCCGAGGCTTTGGAGCTTTACGAGCGCGCCGGCTACCGCCGCTGTCCGCCGTTCGGCGAGCACCACGCCAATCCGCGCAGCGTCTGCATGGAAAAGCAGCTCGCATGATCCGCATCGCCACCGGCGCCGACGCCGACGCCTTCCACGCCATCTACGCACCGCACGTGCTCGACGGCGTGGCCACCTTCGAAACTGTGCTGCCCGGCGTCGATGCCATGCGCGAGCGCGTGTTGACCCGGCTGCAGCACTACCCGTGGCTGGTGTGGGAAGAGGCGGGCGAGGTGCTCGCCTACGCCTACGCCAGCCGCTTCCGCGAGCGCGCCGCCTACGACTGGATCGCCGAGACCTCGATCTACGTGCGCCCCGACGCGCAGCGCCGCGGCATCGCGCGCCGGCTCTACGGCACCTTGCTCGAAGCCATGCGCCTGCAGGGGCTGCTCCAGGCGGTGGGCGTGATCACCCTGCCCGGCGCGGTGAGCGTGGCCGCGCATGAGGCGATGGGTTTCACCCCGGCCGGCGTATGGCGGCAGGCCGGCTACAAGCTCGGCCAGTGGTGGGACGTGGGCGTATGGCAGAAAACGCTGAGCGAACCGGCGAATCCGCCCGCGCCGGTCATGTCCTTCGACGCGCTGCGTGCCACCTCCGCATGGCGGCAGCTGTCGGTAGCGGGCTGATCGCCTGCGACTTCCGGGCACAAAAAAACCCCGCTTGCGCGGGGTTTGAAAGCGGCCGTCCCGGCCGGTGCAAGCTTAAGCTCAGAGGCCGCCGATGATGCTGGCAATCAGGCCAGTCGCGGCCGCGATCAGCAGGTATTCGCCGTTGTCGCTGCGCACATATTCATAGCCGCGCGGCGGCTCGCGCAGTTGGCGCGAACGCCAGTCGGTGACCACGTAGCTTCCGGTGCGGAATTCCGCCGGCACGTAACCGCCCTTCTTGTACCAGCCTTCGTGACGACCGCGGTCGTGGAAGCTGCGGTATTCCTGGTGCGACGCGTGGTGCTCATCCGCATAGCCGCGGTGCTCGTCGCGGTCGCCGCGCTGCTCGTTCTGGTGGCCGTGCTGCTCGTTCTGCCCGTGGCCTTCGTTCTGACCATGGCCTTGATGACCCTTCGCCCCATGCTGCGGCAACGCCATCGATGCCGCGCTGGCCACACAAAGGGCCGCAGCGAACGTTGCCATGCCGAGCGATTTCTTGATGTTCATGTACACACTCCAGGTGAAAACGGCCCCGTCCGGCATCCAGCGTGCAACGCGCCTGGCGGGGTGGATCGCACCTTGGTGGCGATGTGTGGAATATGGCGTGAAAGCGTGAAGGCCGCGTGGCGTGGCGTTCAGACTCGCGCTCGTAGCTGCACCGCCCGTGCCTCCGTTACCATGGCGGTTTTTCAACGCCTCAGGGATACCTCCATGCAGCTCGATCAGGTCAAGGCCGTCATCACCGGCGGCGCCTCCGGACTCGGCCACGCGGTCGCCCAGCACCTCGTTGCGCACGGCGCGAAGGTGGCACTGTTCGACGTCAACGAGGAGAAGGGCCAGGCCGCGGCCGCCAGCCTCGGTGAGGCCGCCCGCTTCTATCGCACCGACGTCACCTCCGAAGACGGCGTCAGCGCCAACGTGGCCGCTGCCCGCGACGCGATGGGCGGCCTCAACACGGTGATCAACTGCGCTGGCATCCTCGGCGCCGGCCGCATGCTCGGCAAGGAAGGCCCGATGCCGCTGGGCAACTTCGCCACCACGGTGATGGTGAACCTGGTCGGCAGCTTCAACGTGGCCAAGGCCGGTGCGGCGCTGATGCAGGGCAACGAGGCGGGCGAAGACGGCGAGCGCGGCGTGATCATCAACACCGCTTCGGTCGCGGCCTACGAAGGCCAGATCGGCCAGGCCGCCTATTCGGCGTCGAAGGGCGGCGTGGTCGGCATGACGTTGCCGATGGCGCGCGAGCTGTCGCGTTTCGGCATCCGCGTGGCGACGATCGCCCCGGGCATCTTCTGGACCCCGATGGTGGACTCCATGCCGCCGGCCGTACAGGAGTCGCTGGGCGCCTCGATCCCGTTCCCCTCGCGCCTGGGCAAGCCGGAAGAATTCGCCGCCACCGCCGCCTTCATCCTCACCAATCGCTACATCAACGGCGAGACGATTCGCCTCGATGGCGGCGTGCGGCTGCAACCAAAGTAAATCGCAAATAGCCAATCGGGAATGGCCAAAAGCCACCCGGCCCGTTCTCACGATTCCCCATAAACCCATCCCGATTCCCGCCCATCATGAAAGCTTCCGACGTCAAGAAAGGCAACGTGGTCGAACACGACGGCACCGTCTACCAGGTGCGCGACATCGAGCGCAGCTCGCCCAGCGCGCGTGGCGGCAATGTCACCTTCCGTTTCACCCTGTATTCGATCCCCGGCGGGCGCAAGTTCGACCTCAGCCTGCGCGCCGACGACGAGCTGCGCGAGATGGACCTGGTGCGCCGCGCCGCCAACTTCTCCTACATGGACGGCGACGCGTTCGTGTTCATGGACGCCGAGGACTACACCCAGTACCTTCTCAGCCCCGAGCTGGTCGGCGACAACGCCGGCTACGTGGTGGAGGAAGTCGAGGGCTACTACGTGCAGCTGATCGATGACGCCCCGGTTGGCCTGCAGGTGCCCACCAGCGTGGTGCTCACCGTGGTCGACACGGCGCCGGAAATGAAGGGCTCCAGCGCCACCAAGCGGGCCAAGCCGGCCAAGCTCAACACCGGCATCGAGATCCAGGTGCCCGAATACATCAGCAACGACGAGAAGGTGTGGGTGAACACCACCACCGGCGAATTCGCCGGCCGCGCCTGAGCGCACCCCGCACAGGATGACGCCGGTGCGGGCGCGCGGCGACGCGCCTGCGCCGGTTTGACGGAGCCTGGTGCAGAATCGCCTTGCACCCTTGATGGAACCGACGCGGCATGACCGCCCGCAGCTACTCGCTCCGCACCAACGTGATGGAAAGCCTGACCCGCACGCGGCGTCCGGACGTGCCGCTGCGCGTGGTGTTGCGCAATACCGCCGCGGTGGTCCTGCCGCTGGCGGTGGGCATGGCCACCGGGCATACGGCGATTGGCCTGGGCGTGGGCGCCGGCGCGCTCAACACGATGTTCTCCGACCAGCCCGGCCCCTATCGCCAACGCATCTGGCGCCTGCTGCTGGCGGCGCTCGCCGCGGCGCTGGCATCGCTGGTGGGCATGCTGATCGGCGACCAGTTCGGACCGATGCTGGTGGCCACCGCGGTAGCCGGGTTCGTGGGCGGTCTGCTGGTGCTGTTCGGCGTGGACATCGCCCGCGTCGGCATGACCAGCATGATCCTGCTGGTGGTGACCGCGGCCACGCCGATGCCTACCGTGGCGACGGCGTTCGGCAGCGCCGGGCTGATCTTCGCTGGCGGCACGCTGCTGGCGATGTTCTCGATCGCCGCCTGGCCGCTGCAGCGCTATCGACCCGAACGCCAGGCGCTGGCCGAAGTGTTCCGGGGCCTGGCCCAGCTGGCCCGGCAGGCGACGCACGACGAGGCCGACGTGCCTGCGCTCACCGAGGCGATGACCACCCTGCAGCACACCCTGCTCGGCCGCCACCACGCGCGTGGCCGCGCCATGGAAGCCTTCGGCGTGCTGCTGGAACTGGCCGAGCGCATCCGACTGGAACTCACCGCGCTGACCGAACTGCGCGGGCGCCCCGCCTTGCACGCGCTGTTCCGCAACGACGCTGCGCGCGTGCTGGACGCCATCGCCGATGCGCTCGATACCGGCGACGCGCCCGAAGGCGCCGAACGCGCGCTGCGGGCACTGCAAGCCAGCGAACGCACCCTGCTCGATCAACCACAGGCCCGCGGCGGCCTGGCCGTGCACATCCACGCACTGAGCGGCCAGCTCGCCGCCGCCGTGCGCAATGCATCCTGGGCCGGCAGCCGCGGCGAACTGCGCGCCGTGGCCGCGGAAACCCCGCTGCCGGCCGCGCTGCGCAGCCACTCGGTACTCGCCACGCTGCGCGCCAATCTCACACCGCGCTCGGTGGCATTCCGCCACGCCGTGCGCAGCGCGGTATCGCTGTGCGTGGCGCTGGCGGTTGCGCGCTGGCTCAAGCTGCCGCACGGCTACTGGGTGCCGATGACCGCCGCCATCGTGCTGCGGCCGGACTTTGCCGCCACCTTCAACTTCGGCCTCCTGCGCGTGGTCGGCACCGTGCTCGGCCTGCTGCTCACCACCGCACTGCTGCACGTGACGCCGAACGAGCCGTGGGCACACCTCGCCCTGATGGCCGTGCTGTGCATGGGCTTTCGCTACCTGGCCACGGCGCACTACGGCGTCGCGGTGGCGGCGCTTACCGGCACGGTGGTGATCCTGCTTTCGTTCGAAGGCGTCGACTCGGCCGCCGCGGTCACCGACCGCGTGATCAACACCGCGCTGGGCAGCGCCATGGCGCTGGTCGCCTATGTTCTGTGGCCGACCTGGGAGCGCGTGCGCGCCCGCGCCGCGCTGGCCGACATGCTCGACGCCTACGCCAGCTACCTCGCCGCACTGGCCGCGCCCGAACGGCGCGACGCCCACCGCGAAGCGCGTACCGCCGCCCGCACCGCACGCACCAACGCGCAGGCCTCGCTCGAGCGCATGCGCGGCGAACCCGGCACGCCGCTGCCGCTGCTCGAACTGGCCCAGGCGCTGTTCGCCAACGGCAACCGGCTGGCGCGCACCGCGATGGCGCTGGAAGCGCTGATCGACGACCGCGAGCGCTTGCCGGAATCGGCGGAGATCGGCGGCTTCGTGCAAGCCTCGGCCGACGCCCTGCACCAGATCGCGCAGGCCCTGCGCGAACAGCAGCCGCTGCCGACGCTGCCCGCACTGCGCGACCTTCAGCGCAGCCTGGCCGCCCTGCTCGCCCTGAGCGATGACACCCCCACCGCCACGCTGGTGGAGCGTCTGGGCGACCGGCTGGCCGACAACATCCTCACCCTCGCCCACGCGGTCGAACGCAGCCGCCAAGCCCTGCCCGACTCCGCCGCCGATCTGCAGCGCCTGCCGCAGAACTGAGTCCGGCTGGGCAACCGGTGTGACCGGTTTGCGTCGGGAAAAACGCATTACCTAGAGAGGCCCTGTCCCGGCCGCCCACGCGGCCCGGCCGACGTTGGCCGCCGCCCGGGCCCTTTCCACCCTGATCGTCGAGCCTTCCATGAACGATGAAGTGTTGCAGACCCTGCTCCTGCCCATCAGCGACGAGGCCGCGTGTGGCCCCGACCTGGAGTACGACGCCGACTTCATGGCGCTGGAGCGCGCCGCCACGATCAAGGCCGAGCGCGCCATCGGCGACGAGGTCAAGGCGGCCGAGGAGCCGGACTGGGATCGCGTGAAAAACCTGGCCGAGGGTCTGCTGGGTCGGACCAAGGACCTGCGCGTGGCCACGCACCTGTCCACTGCGTGGCTGCGCACCGGCGGCCTCGCCGGACTGGCCGATGGCCTGGCACTGGTGCGCGGCATGCTGGAGAACTACTGGGACGGCGTGCATCCCATGCTGGACGCCGAGGACGACGACGACCCCACCGCGCGCGTCAACGCTGTCGTGCCGCTGGGCGACCCGATCGGCGTGCTGGGTTATCTGCGCACCACGCCCTTCGTGCAGTCGCCGCGCATCGGCCGCTTCTCGCTGCGCGACCTGCGCATCGCCAACGGCACGCTGAAAGTCGGCGACAACCCGAACGGCGAAGGGCTGCCCTCGATGACCGACATCGAAGCCTGCTGCATGGATTGTCCCGAGGCCGAGTTGTCCGCGTCGCTGGACGCGGCCAGCCGCATCCTCGAATACGCCAAGGCGATCGACGCGCTGTTCAACGAGCGCATCGGCACCGCCGGCCCCGACCTGAAGCTGCTGCTTTCGGACGGCTATGAGCTGAAGAAATTCGTCGAATCGCAGGTCGCCCGCCGCACACCGCAGGACGACGGCGTCGGAAGCGGGGACGCCGCGGATGGTGCGGACGGTGGCGACACCACAGCTGTCGCCGGCGTGGCGGCGGCAACCGGCCGCATCCAGAGTCCCGAGGACGTGCGCCGCCGGCTGGACGACTTGTGCGAGTACTACGCGCGTCACGAGCCATCCAGCCCGATCCCGCTGCTGTTGCGCCGGGCGCAGCGGCTGGTGGGCATGAGCTTCGCCGACCTGATGCAGGATCTCGCGCCGGGCGGCCTGAGCGAACTGCGCGTCATCGCCGGACCGGACGAGAACGGCTGATCGCACCGTCAAGGCGGATCTGCCACGGCCCTTGCGGTCAGGGCGCGCCCTTGCAGGATGCCGCTCCCGAGCGCACGAACAGCGTCTGCGCCGACGGACTCCAGCTCATCGACAGACCTCCGGGAAGACCCGCAGTGATGCTCGCCTGCGCGCTCTGCGTGAACGGACCGGCTGCCGCACGGCGGCCATCGCCCTGCGTCACGGTCGCGATGAGCCGGTAGGCCTGCGGCTCGGCGCAGGCGGACGTATCCACCGGCACCGACACGGTGGCGCCATAACCGTCCAGCGTCGGCAGCCGCCCGCGACCCAGCGCGACGATACCGCCCTGGGCGGGGCATACCGCCTCCAGTACGTAATCGACGCCGAAGCGCACGGCCGGCGCCACCTGCACCACTGCGTCGGCCTCGGGCAGCGCCGAGCAGCCCAGCAGAAAGACCTTGCGCTGGGTCGCCACGTGCAGCACCACGCTGCCCGTCGGCAATGAAGCAGCTTCCGGCCAGCGCAGTTCGAGCCGCGCGGGCGAGGCGCCGGTCAGCACCGGCTGGCTGGGCAGCGGCTTGCCGGCCGCATCGGTGGCGGTGACGTGCGGATCGGCGCACTGCGCGTCGGCCAGATCGGAACCGACCAGCGCGAACGCCAGCGGCTTGTTGCCCGCACCGAATGAACCCGGGTGCAGCGCGAACAGCGGCACGTTGGCCATGCTCTGCACGCTGTCGATCACCGGCACCTGCTTGCCCGTGCTGCTGGCGGCCGCCAGCCGCTCCACGCCCGCCGCGAGGGCAGCCTGCATCGCTGCCGCATCGGTGGCTGCGCAGCCATCCGCGACGGCGAAATAGGCCTGCACCCGCGCCGCCGCGGCGTGGGCTCGCACGATCCGCGCGCGCAGCGTATCGCCCACCAGTTCCACCGGCTGGGTCGCGTCGCTTCCCGCACCCTGGCGCAGCGCACTGGCGATGCCGGCCAGCTGCTGCTGCACCGACGCCAGCGGCGAGCCCTGGGCCGGCGCGGTTTTCGCCAGTGCGGCCTGCGCCGCCGCCAGCTCGTCCAGCGCAAGCTGCGCGGTCAGCCGCGGTGCGAGCTGCGCCGAAGCCGTGGCCATCCCCAGCAGCAGGAACGTCGCCAGCACCGCTCCCTTGCGCCAGCGACGCCGGGCAAGGGCCGCGCGCTCACTCATCCGAGCAATCCTCCAGCTCCGGCTGGCACTGCTGCTGGTCCTCCGGCAGCAGGATGCCGGAGGGCACGATGCCGAACGAGCGATAGTTGGCGGAGATCACGCTCGGATCGATGTAGGCATCGCCGCGACCGTTGCCGTTCTGCGCCTTGCCGAAGAACAGCGAGGTGGGCACGTTGAAGCTGAGGTCGCCGGTCAGCGGCAGGAAGTTGCCCTGGCGGTCCAGCGCGTAGAAATACGCCGGCGGCACACCGACATCGGCGATCACCTGCGCCGAATCGCCGATCACGTAGAGCGGCGCCAGCGCCGTGCCCATCCTGCCCGACGAGAAGAACGTACCCGCCCCGTCGTACATCGGCGTTTCGCCGGACTGCAGCAGATCGCCGCCGGTGATGCCGAGGTACAGCGCCGCGTGCCCGGCATCGATGGTGAAGGTGCTGCCTTGCACCGAAGCCAAGGTCAGCGTCTGCGCATTGGTGAAACTGAAGCCCGCCGGCGACGAGAAATTGCCCAGCGTGTCGACGTGGTTGGCGATCGGCTGGGCACGCGTGCCCAACGTGGTGATGCCTGCAGCGCTGCCGCTGAGCGTGCCGGCAGTAATGACGCCACCGTTGCCTTCGCTGATGGCGCCCGCCGATTCGAGCCGCAGCACGCTGCTGTCGATGGAGCCGTCGACGTGCAGATCGCCCGTGGTGGTGGCGAGCCGGGTGGTGCCGCTTACCACTACCGGTCCGGCAATCACCAGCGTGCCGGCATTGCTGAGGTTGAGGCCGGCGGCGTCAAAGGCGCCGAGTGTGCCCACGCGATTGGCCCCGGCGAGCGTGGCGATGCCTGACGCACGACCGGTCAGCTGATCGGCGACCACGATGCCACTGCCGCTTTCGGTGATCGCACCGGCCGATCGCAGCGTGGTGGTGGCGCCCCGGACCTCGCCCTGCAGCAGCAGGTCGCCGGCAGTCGTGGTCAGCGTCGTCGCGCTGCCGCCATCGACCGGTCCGGTGACCGAGAAGCCCACCGCATTGGCGAAACGCAGGCCGTCCGCACTGAAGCTGCCCAGCGCGCCGACCCGGTTGGCGCCTTCCAATGTGGTGCTGCCGATGGACTGGCCGCTGAGGCTGTTTGCAGTGATTACCCCACTGGCGCCCTGGCCGATCGCTCCGCCCGACTGCAGGGCCAGTACGTCCGCCGTGACACCACCGTCAAGCGCAAGGTCACCGGCCGAGGCCAGCGAGACGGCACCACCCTCGAGCGCACCCGTAACCGACAGCGCGCCGGACGTGGTAGCCAGCTGCAGCGCACCACTGCCGGTAGCCACCGTGCCCCCCACCGCGAGGTTCTGGGCGTTCGTCAGATTGAAGCTCGCGGCGGAGAAGTCGCCGAGTGTGCTGACATGGTTGCTGCCGGTCAGCAACACGTCCCGACCGGCGCTGCCGGTGAGGCTCACCGCGCGCAGGCCGGAGCCCGCCTGCTTGATGTCGCGCCCGGAAACGAGCGTCACCTTGCCGCCCTGCAGATCGGTCGCCAGGATCAGGTCCGAACCGGTGCCCACCGTGCTCAGGGCCAGATCGCCGTTGCCTGCGTTGATGCTCAGGGGGCTGTTCACCGTGAGCGTGCGCAGATCACGCAGGCTGAAGTTGCCGCCGCTGGTGAAGTTGCCCAGCGTGGCGACCTGGTTCGCGCCAGTCAGCGTGGTATCGCCGAACGAGCTGCCGGAAAGGCTGCCAGCGATGACGCTGCCGCTGGCGGCTTCGGTGATCGTGCCGCCCATCGACGACAGGTCGAGCTCGCCCGCCCCTGCGTCCACTGCACCGTTGATCAGCAACCCGTCCTGTCCGGCGAGCTGGATGCCGTCACCGAGCACGCGGCCATCGATGCTGAGGCTCCCGGCGCTGGTAGCGAGGCGCGTTGCGCTTCCGCCATCCACGCTGCCGCCAACTCGGAGCGACTGCGAATTGGCGAACGCCAGGCCGGCCGTTGCCGCAAAATCGCCGAGCGTCGCCACTTTGTTCGCTTGCTGCAGAGTGGCGCTGCCCGCCGCGCTGCCGCTCAATGTGCTCGCCTGGATGATGCCTCCAGTCTGGGCAAGATCACCGCCGGATATCAGCGAGACATCCAGGGCCGCGATATTGTCGGCGAGCAAGAGGTCGCCTGCCGCTGCCAGCGCGATCGTTCCGCCAGACAGCGCATGACGCACACCGAGCGAGCCACTGGTGGTGGTCAGCGCGATCGCGCCTGTTCCACCCACCGTACTCACAGCACCGGTCACGCTCAGGGACTGCGCGTTTTGCAGACTCATATTTGCCGCACTGAAGCTGCCCAGCGCGTCGATCAGGTTCGCGCCGGTGAGCGTGGTGTCGCCCGTCGAACTGCCGGTCAACGTGCCGGCGATGATCACACCGCCGCTCTGCGTGATGGCACCGCCCGAGGTCAGCGCGACGTTCGTCGCGCTGAGGTTCTTTGTCAGGTCCAGATCCGCGGCCGTGTCCAGCGTGATCGCGCCGGCGCTCAGGTCGGTGTTGAGGCTCAGCCCGCCCGACGTGGTCGTCAGGCTCAGCGCGCCGGGCACCGTCAGCGGGCCATTCACCGCCAGGCCCTGCGCGTTGATCAGGCTCAGGTTCGCCGCGCTGAAGCTGCCCAGCGTGTCGATCAGGTTCGCGCCGGTGAGCGTGGTGTTGCCGACCGAGCTGCCCGTCAGGGTACCGGCGGTGATGACGCCACCGTTTTGGTCGATGGCTCCGCCGGAAGTCAGCGACACTGTCGTGGCGCTGAGGTTCTTCGTCAGGTCCAGGTCCGCCGCCGTGTCCAGCGTGATTGCGCCGGCGCTCAGGTCGGTGTTGAGGCTAAGCCCGCCCGACGTGGTCGTCAGGCTCAGTGCCCCGGGCACCGTCAGCGGGCCATTCACCGCCAGGCCCTGCGCGTTGGTCAGGCTCAGGTTCGCTGCGCTGAAGCTGCCCAGTGTGTTGATCTGGTTCGCGCCGGTGAGCGTGGTGTTGCCAACGGAGCTGCCCGTCAGCGTG